>NZ_DAMAGB010000075.1:8627-18300 GCF_031995485.1 Janthinobacterium sp. | reverse complement strand
CTTTACAGCCTGATACGACTGCTGTCATGGCGCCGTTCTGATTTCGATTACATGTTTTTAAAATATATCCAGCCTATCCTGCTCCATCTGCTGCGCACCGTGCGCTTCGGCTTTGACGTGGTGCGCGGCATGAAGTGGCCCGAAGTGCGCGACCTGCTGCAGTTTGCCAGCCGCCGCGTGCGCGAGGAAAGCCTGCCGCAGGTGGCCGGCAGCCTGACATTTGCCACCGTGTTTGCGCTGGTGCCGCTGCTGACGCTGGCGCTGGCGATCTTTACCACTTTTCCGCTGTTTAATACTTTCCGCCATGCGCTGGAAGACTATTTCATCCAGAGCGTGATGCCCAAGGGTATCTCCAACACCATCCTCGGCTACCTGACCACGTTTGCCTCGAAGGCGACGCGATTGTCGGCGATCGGCGCCGGCGCGCTGATCTTCACCTCGGTGGCGATGATGAACCTGATCGAGCGCGTGTTCAACCGCATCTGGCGCGTGCGCCAGGAACGGCGCTGGACCAAGCGCTTGCTGGTGTACTGGGCGATTGTCACCCTGGGTCCGCTGCTGGTGGGCGTGTCGCTCACCGTCACCTCGCGCGTGATCTTTGCCACCACCGGCCTGGTCGGCGCCGTGCCGTTCCTGGGCGTGGTGTTCTACACGCTGATTTCGATCGGCCTGACCATGCTGGCCTTCACCCTGCTGTACATGACGGTGCCGAACCGCGACGTCGACTGGCGCGACGCGGCCTGGGGCGGCCTGCTGGCGGCGCTGGCGTTCGAGGTGGCCAAGCGCGGCTTCGGCGAATTCATCCAGGATTTCCCCACTTACTCGCGCATCTATGGCGCACTGGCGGCGCTGCCGCTGTTCCTGGTATGGATCTACCTGAGCTGGATGATTACTTTGGTGGGCGCCTTGCTGGTGGCCGCCTTGCCGGTCGTCAAATACGAGCGCTGGTGGTACCAGGCGGCGCCGGGCAGCGAATTTGTCGATGCGGTGGCCGTGCTCAAAGTGCTGCACCGGGCCTGCCACTGCGCCGACTCGGCGCTGGTCGGCGCAGCCGAGATCCGCAGCAGCACGCGCCTCGGTTTCGATGAAATGGAAAAGCTGCTCGACAAGATGGTCGAGCAGGGCTGGGTGGGCCGGGTCAACGTGGAAGCGGCCGTGCGCGTGCAATGGGGCAAGCGCGTGGCCGACAGCTCCGACCACTGGGTATTGCTGGGCAACGTCAACCGCATCACGCTGGCCGACGTCTATCGCCTGTTCGTCTTCGGCGGCATGCGCGTCAACTCCGGCTACCCGGCCGGTTCCACCAACGAGCGCGACATGGAAGCGGCCGAGGAGGCGGCGCGCCTGGCGACCCAGGTCGAAGGCGCGGTGGAGGAGGGGCTGGGCATGACGCTGGCCAGGCACTTCGGCGAAGTGCGCTGCAAGTGAGTCAACTGAGTCAGTAGACCCGCGGATTGACCGCCGACTGGCTTGCGACGGCGTCGAACGCCGGCATATCCTGCTCGCGCAGCACCGCCAGCCAGTACGTATCGTCGCCGTCGTGCATGTTGACCAGTTTGAGGCCGTGCGGCGCCAGGTGATGCGCAATAGCCTCGAAACCGTCGGTGATGCTGGCGCCGTCCTCCTCGCCGTCCCAAGTGAAGTCCTGCAGCGCGGGCAAGTCAATATGCTGGCCGATAAGGGCGATTTCGTCGACCGATTTCCAGTCTAGCGTGGTGCCACGGCCCAGCGCGTCGGCGGCGCTCGACCATAGCAGGAACAGACAGGCCGCCTCCGGCGTGTCGCCCTCGTATTCTTCTTCCGGATCGTCCTCTTCCAGCTCTTCAAGCGTGATCTCCACGCACTGCTGCGCCAGCACCTGGTCGCCCTGCAGCAGCAGGGCGGCGATGGCGCGCAGCTGCTCGCGGTCGGCCAGTTCCAGCAGCTGCTGCGGCGTATAGCTGTTGCGCTGCACCGGCGGCGGCCCGCTCAAGCCCAGGGCCCGGTTCAGCTGCGCCGAGATGTCGGCGCGGAAGCCCTCCAGGGTATCGACCTGCACCAGCAGTTCGCCCGCAAAATCCATGCGCCACACCATGCCGTCCTTGACGACGAATAAAAAGTCGCTCTGCGCGGTCACGCCGTGCAGATGGTGCGCGGGAGCATATTGCGGCTTGAAGGCCTGTTTGCCGTCCAGCGTCAGCATGCAGGCCAGGCCCTGCGCATCGATGGCGTAGACCAGGTTCTTGCGCAGCTTCGGCGGCGACGACGTGGTGGCGCTGTCGATAAAGCTGTACTGGCACGGCGCCAGCGGCTCGCCCTTGTTGTTGACCAGGCCAAACAGGAAGCGCTCGCCGATACGCTGGCTGACCAGTGCAATCTTCTTGCGGGTGCCGAAATCCTGCACCGAGCTGTACACGGGCGGCACCACGATCGCGCCATGGCTATCCATCACGCCGTGTACATTGCGCTCGTCGCCGCTGCCTGGCCGCTCGAAGTCGAGCAAGCCGTCATTGCGTTCGCAGGTGTTTTCGACGCCTTGCATCACGACAGTACCATCGGGCAGGTGCAGCAGGCTGCTGGCGCCATCGGGCGGCACGCGCTGCGCCAGGTGCAGGCTGATCACATACAGCGCGCCTGGGGCGGGCGGCAATACCAGCGTGCCATTGAGGTCCAGCAGGCCCTGGCAGCCCGGCTGCGTGGCCGGTGCAAAGGTGATCCAGCCTTCCCCGGCATAGTGGCTGCCCAGGTCGATGGCCTGCATTTTCAGCGGCACGATCCAGCGCCCATACGGCGTGACCAGTCCGCGCACGGCCGGATCGCCGATGGCCGTCACTTCATAGCACTGCGCGTCCTCCACCCATTCGAGCACGTTCAGCCGCTGCATGAACGGCAGTTCATCCTTGTCGCGCTCCTCGATATTGGCCAGGTGGGCGGAGGCGGAGGAACACCAGTAGCCGATGGCGTCACTGCTTGCGGCCAGCAGCGGCTGCAGGGCCGACCGGTCGCCGCGCAACAGCGCCGCATGCAGCGCTGCCGCTTCCGCCGCCATTGCCTGCAGCTGCGCCGCAAACCCGGGCGTGCCGATATCGTGATCGATCAGCTGCACGCAATCGAGCACCAGATACGCTTGGCCGTCGGCCAGCAGCGAGGCGATGGCGCTGCGCGCGACGATGGCGGCCGCATCGCGCGGCGGGTCCATCAGCGCGGAGAGCGCCTGCCAGCTGGCGCGCGCCTGCGCCATGGGAGCGGCCAGCGCGCACGCGTGCTGCTCGCCATCGTCGTAGAGGGGCCAGGCGATGGCTTGCGCCTGCGCGCCCAGCAGCAGCTGGAACAGCATCGGCGTGGTCTGGCGCCATTCGGCCAGGCCGGTGATGTCGTCGATGTCGAAGCCGGGATGGCCGGGGAGGTCGGTGGTGCTGAACAGGACGGCGGTGGAAATCATGTGGTCTTGGTGAAAAAAGCGGGTTTGGTGGCGGCAAACGCGTACAGGGCGTCGAGCACGGCGTCGGGCTGCTCGGCCATCAGTTCATGGCCGGCGTCGACCTGCACCACTTTGCCGTGCGTGATGGCAGAGACCAGCAGCCTGGTCGATTTTGGGGGCGTCATCATGTCGCGCGTGCCGAAGATGAACAGGGCCGGGCAGTGGATCGAGGCGGCGGCGACTTCGCCATTGGCATAGGCGTTGCAGGCATAAAAATCGGTATGGAACACATGGTCGGGATTGATGGCGGAGATGCGCTGCTTGAGCCGGCGCGCCCCGCCCATGGCGTAGAAGCCGGGGCCGGGAAACGAGGGCTTTTGCGCGATCGACGAGTGCGACCAGATATTGACCATGTCGATCGCCGCCTGCTCGTCGTTTTTCGAGGTCTCCAGCAGCGCCGGCGACACCGTCATCGGATAGGTCGAACCCAGCATCGCCAGCTGGCTGACGCGCTCCGGCGCCTGGCAGGCCGCTTCCAGCGCGATCAATGAGCCCATGCTGTGGCCAATGAACATGGCCTGCGGCACGCCGGCCGCGTCGAGCACGGCCAGGATCCAGCGCGCCAGCTCTTCGACGGTTGCCTTGGCCGCGCCGCCGCTCCTGCCATGGCCGGGCAAGTCGACCGCCAGCACGTTCCAGCCATGGTGGGCGAAATAGCGCGTCTGCAGCGCCCAGACGCTATGGTCGTTCTGCGCGCCGTGGATAAAGACGGCGGTCGGCTGGCCGGCGTTGAACGGTTTGCCGCCCGTGTAGCAATAAGCGGCGATATTGTCGACGGTGTAGATCATCTCAACGGCCTTTCTGCGACAGTTTCAGGCCGCGCGCCAGGTCGTCGATCAGGTCGTCCGCGTCCTCCAGTCCCACCGACAGGCGCATGGTGCCCTGCGTGATGCCCGATTGTTCCAGCTGCTCGTTGGGCACGCGGAAATGCGTGGTGGAGGCAGGGTGGATCACCAGCGACTTGGCGTCGCCCACATTGGCCAGGTGCGAGAAAATAGCGAGGCTGTCGACAAAGCGCTGGCCGGCCGCGCGGTCGCCGCGCAGGTTGAAGGTAAACACGGCGCCGGCGCCCTTCGGCAGCAGCGTCTTGGCCAGCTCGTAGTCGGGATGGGTCGGCAGTTCGGGATAGGACACCGATTCCACCGCAGGGTGCGACAGCAGGAATTCGACCACTTTGCGCGTATTGGCCACATGGCGGTCCATGCGCAGGCCCAGCGTTTCGATGCCTTGCAGGACGGCAAACGCATTGTGCGGGCTCATTACGGCGCCGAAGTCGCGCAGGCCTTCGCGCCGCGCGCGCAGAGCAAACGGCGCCACCGTCGATTCCTCGGCAAACACCATGCCATGAAAGCCGTCATACGGTTCGCACAGTTCGGCAAAGCGGCCGGTTTGATCGTAGGCGGCCTGCCAGTCGAAGGTGCCGCCGTCAACCAGCAGGCCGCCGATCGCCGTGCCGTGGCCGCACAGGAATTTGGTGGCCGAATGGAACACCAGGTCGGCGCCATGGTCAAACGGACGTAGCAGGTAGGGCGTGGTAAACGTCGAATCGAGCATCAGCGGCAGATGGTGTTCATGCGCGAGGCCGGCGATCTGAGGAATATTGAGCACATCGAGGCCGGGATTGCCCAGCGTTTCGGCAAACAGCACTTTGGTCTCGGGCCGGATCGCGGCACGCCAGGCGTCCACATCGCGCGGGTCGACAAAGGTGGTGGCGATGCCGAAGCGTTTCAGCGTATAGGCCAGCAGGTTGTGCGAGCCGCCGTACAGCGCGCGCGAGGCCACCACGTGCGAGCCGGCGCCGGCGATCGTGCACAAGCCCAGGTGCATGGCGGCCTGGCCGCTGGCCGTGGCAATGCCCGCCACGCCGCCTTCGAGGGCCGCGATGCGCTCTTCGAGCACGGCGTTGGTGGGGTTGGAGATGCGCGAGTACACATGGCCGGCGCGTTCCATATTGAACAGCGAGGCCGCATGGTCCGAACTCTTGAAGGCAAACGAGGACGTAAAGTGGATCGGCGTGGCGCGCGCGCCCGTGGCCGGGTCGGGCGCCGCACCCGCATGCAGGGACAGGGTATCGAAACCCAGGTACTTCGGACCGCTCATGATGTCTCCGCCTGTTATTTTAATCGCCAGATCGTAACCCGATTTCCGCCGGAACAAAAGAGCGGCCGTGCAGGGCGCATGGACTGCGGCTTGGCGCAGGAGGAAAAACCCGCCCGGCAGCGGCGGCCGTCGTGTACGATGCGGTGTCAGCGATCTTTGGCTTGTGTGCTTCACGGAAATCCTGGGCTTTTGACTGCATGCGCAGCGGCGCGCGCAGGTGCACTTCCACCAGGATAGATCTGCCCGATGCCCACTTTCCTCACTTTGCCCGCCCTGGCTCCCTTGTCCTTTGACGACCTGCACCGCCATGGCTGGTCGCAGCACGCGGCATTTCTGCCGCCGGGATTGACGCGGGAGCTGGCCGGGCAATGCGTGCAGGCGCGCGGACAAGGCCGCATGAAGGCGGCCGGCACGGGCAGCGGCCGCACGCCCGGCGTGGACAGCGCCATCCGCGGCGACAGCATCGCCTGGCTGGAAGCGGGACAGTCTGCCGCTTGCGACGCCTATCTGGCGCTGATGGAGCAGCTGCGCCAGCAGCTCAACCGTGAGCTGTTCCTTGGACTCGACGAATACGAAAGCCACTTCGCCCTGTATGCGCCGGGCGCCTTTTACCGCGCCCACCTGGACCGCTTCCGCGACGACGACCAGCGCACCGTATCGGTGGTGATCTACCTGAACGCCGACTGGTTGCCGGAACAGGGCGGCGCCTTGCGCCTGCACCCCGAAGGCGCGGCCATTGTCGATATTGCGCCCGAGGCGGGCCGCATGGTGATGTTCCTGTCGGCCGAGATGCTGCATGAGGTGCTGCCCACTCAGCGCGAACGCCTGTCGCTGGCCGGCTGGTTCCGCCGCCGCGCCTGAAGTTTCCCATTGGATTTGATTGATCGCAAGGCTGGATTTTTTGGCAGGCATAGGCTACAGTCCCATTCAGGGCTCAGAATAACTACAATACCACTCACGCGGACAGGACGGCCAATATGAAAGTATCTGAAATTCTCCAAGTCAAGGGCAACATTCTTTATACGGTCACGCCGGACCAGCCTTTGCTTGACGCGGCCAATACCATGGCCGAAAAAGACATCGGTTCGCTGGTGGTGATGGAATTCGGCGACCTGGTCGGCATGCTGACCTTCCGCGAAGTGCTCAACGCGCTGCACGAGAACGCGGGCCAGATCGGCGGCGGCACCGTGCGCAAGCACATGGATGACCACCCGATCACCGTTACCCCCGATACCGAAGTGAACGAAGTGCGCCGCATCATGCTGGAAAAGCATGCGCGCTACCTGCCCGTGATGAACGCCAAGACCCTGCTGGGCGTCATCTCCTTCTATGACGTGGCGCGCGCCGTGCTCGAAGCGCAGAGTTTCGAAAACCAGATGCTGAAAGCGTATATCCGCGACTGGCCGGCCGAAACGCCGGACTGAGACGGCAGACAGCACAAAAAACGCCGGCGGATGCCGGCGTTCTCATTTTCAACATGACTTTCAGGCCGCGCCTTCCAGCGCCGCGTTGCTGAGCCAGCTTGCCAGCGCATCGGCCGTCATCGGCCGCGCAAACAGGAAACCCTGGGCAATCGGGCAGCCCAGCGACTGCAGGATCTGCGCCTGGCGCTCGTCCTCCACGCCTTCGGCCACCACCGCCAGGCCCAAGTTGCGGCCCAGCTGGATCACCATCTCGGCAATGCTGCTGCCGCGCGCCGAACCGGTAATTTCGGTCACAAACGCGCGGTCGATCTTCAGGCGGTCGACCTGCAGCCGCTGCAGGTAGGACAGCGACGAAAAGCCCGTGCCGAAGTCGTCGATGGCGATGCTCACGCCCGTCTGCTTGATCTGCCACAGCATCTTGATCAGCAGGTCCGGTTCTTCCATCGCCATCGATTCGGTGATTTCCAGCTCGATGAATTCGGGCGGCGCCTCGGTATCCTCCAGCGCCTGGCGCAGCATGTCGAGGAACAGCGGATGGCGGAACTGCACCTGCGACACGTTGACCGACATGACGAAATTGCGGTTGCCCTGTTCGCGCAGGCGCACCAGCTCGCGGCAGGCGGTGCGCAGCACCCATTCGCCCAGATCGATGATAATGCCCGAGTATTCGGCGATGGGGATGAAGCGGTCGGGCGAGATGAACTTGCCGTCCGGCGTCTGCCAGCGCAGCAGCGCTTCGGCGCCCACCGGGCGGCGCGTGGACAGGTCGATCTGCGGCTGGTAGACGACAAACAGCTGGCCTTGCGCAAACCCCGTGCGCAGCGCATGCATCATGCGCACGCGTTCGCGGATCTCGATGCCCATGCTGCGCGAGAAATAGAAGTGGCCGGCGCGCTGCTGGGTCTTGGCGCGTTTCAGGGCGATATCGGCGTCCTTCAGCGCATCGGCGCCGGTGCCCGCATGTTCGCCCAGGCGCACCAGGCCCAGCGTGGCGGACAGTTGCACGTCCTGGCCGTCTATGCTGAACGGTGTCTGGAACAGCGCCAGGATATTGGCAGGATTGACCTGGCTGGCGTCGCCGAGCACGCAGAAGATATCGCCACCGAGGCGCGCTACCGTCAACTGTGAGCCCAGCTGGTTCTGCAGCCGTCCCGCCACGGCGACGAGCAGCAGGTCGCCGAACTTGTGGCCGAGCGCATCATTGGTTTCGGCAAAATGGTCGAGATCGACCAGCGACAGCGTGGCGTCGTCGCGGGCCGGGCCGGCCAGCGCCGCGTCGAGGATTTCCACCAGCCGCGTGCGGTTGGGCAGCTTGGACAGCTGGTCGTAAAACGCGGCATTGTGCAGGTGCGAGACCAGCTCCACGTTGTCGAGGCCGACGGCGACATTGCTGCAAAATACTTCCAGCAAGCCTTCCTCGATGGCGCTGAGCGGGCGCGGCAACAGCAGATAGGCGGCCGAATCGCGGCTCGACTTGCCGGCAAAATACAGCGTGGCGTAATCGTGCGCATACACATTGCGGCGCTGCGCCAGCGCGTGTTCGATGGCGCCGGCGATGCGCGGATTGTCGATGCTGCACAAGGCGCCGCGCGCCAGGCCCGAAAAACAGCCGGTATGGGCGCAGACGAGCAGCGTGCGCTTGCCCTTGTCGTTGACTTCCTGGGTGCACAGCACGCCGTCGGCGCGGATATGCAGCAGGTCGGCTACCTGGGCCAGCACGCCGGCCGAGAAATTCTGCACGCCATGCAGCGCCATCAGCTGGGTGCTGGCGTGCACGATGCGGTCCAGGCCGCGCCGGCTGCTGCTGATGGCACGGATCTGTTCGTACGAGCGGATGGCGGCCGTGACGGTGGTAAACAGCTTGATGCGCGTCAGTTCGGACTTGGTCTTGTAGTCGTTGATGTCGAAGTCGCGGATGGCGTCGATTTCCGGCGCGTAACCGGGCTGGCCGGTGCGCAGGATGATGCGCACATCGCTCATTTTCAGCGTCTCGCGGATATAGCGCACCAGGTGCAGGCCGGCGTCGTCCTGTTCCATCACCACGTCGAGCAGGATGACGGCGATATCGCTTTCATGCTTGAGCAGCTCGCGCGCCTGGCCGGCCGAATAGGCGTGCACGAACTCGAGCGGACGGTGCTGCATCTCCAGGTTGCCGAGGGCGAAGGTGGTGGTGGAGTGCACGTCTTCATCGTCGTCGATGATCATCACCCGCCAGACGCTGCGCGCGGCGGGCGTGGCCGGAGCAGGCTGCTCCTCGAGGAATACCAGGTCGTCGTGATCGTCCTTGCTGGAGTCGGCATCAATAGGGATGATCGGTGCTGGCATGTAGTGCTTCTCCGGCTGTATCAAAAAAATAGGAGCATCGGCATGGGACAGGGCATTGCTTGATGTCAATGATCGAACATTTTCCGATGCACCCGATCCAAGTATATAGCGATTTAATAAGCTAAATGTTTTTTTTAGGATTATTCATACAAGCAATATTTTCAGTTTTACATGATTTTACCTGTGGCGCCCGATTTTCGGGCAAAACTGGCGATCATGCGGTCCAGGCGGCATGGGGCGGGGCGCAGGCTGGTAGAATGGCGGTTTTCCAGTCTTTCATATTCCCTACTATGTCCGGCAACTCTTTTGGCAAGCTGTTTACTGTTACCACTTTCGGCGAATCGCATGGTCCGGCCATCGGCTG
>NZ_DAMAGB010000075.1:0-8617 GCF_031995485.1 Janthinobacterium sp. | reverse complement strand
CATCACCGAACTGGCGGCGCAGCGCCCGTGAGTTCCAATTCGTTCGGCAAGCTGTTCACCGTCACCACGTTCGGCGAGTCGCACGGTCCGGCCATCGGCTGCGTGATCGATGGCTGTCCGCCCGGCCTGGTCCTGTCGGAAGCCGATATCCAGCCCGAGCTGGACCGCCGCAAGCCGGGTACCTCGCGCCATGTGACGCAGCGCCAGGAATCCGATACGGTCGAGATTTTGTCGGGCGTGTACCAGGGTGTGACGACCGGCACGCCGATCGCGCTGCTGATCCGCAACGAAGACCAGCGCAGCAAGGATTATGGCAATATCGCCGAGAGCTTCCGTCCCGGCCACGCCGATTACACCTACTGGCATAAATACGGCGTGCGCGATCCGCGCGGCGGCGGCCGCTCGTCGGCGCGCCTGACGGCGCCGGTGGTGGGTGCCGCGGCCATTGCGAAAAAATGGCTGCTGCAGCAGTACGGCACCACCTTCAAGGGCTGCATGAGCCAGCTGGGCGACATTGCCGTGCCGTTCCAGTCGTGGCAGCACGTGCACGCCAACCCGTTCTTCGCCGCCAGCGACGATGCGGCGCTGATCGCCAGCATGGAAGAGGCGATGGACCAGCTGCGCCGCGACGGCGACTCGATCGGCGCGCGCATCGACGTGATCGCGCAGAACGTGCCGGTCGGCCTGGGCCAGCCGATCTACGACAAGCTCGACGCCGACATCGCCTATGCGATGATGGGCATCAATGCGGTGAAAGGCGTGGAAATCGGCGCCGGCTTCGAATCGGTGGCGCAACGCGGCTCCGAGCATGGCGACGAGCTGACGCCGCAAGGTTTTGTGGGCAATAACGCCGGCGGCGTGCTGGGCGGCATTTCGACCGGGCAGGACATCACCGTGTCGATCGCCATCAAGCCGACCTCGTCGATCCGCACGCCGCGCCGCTCGATCGACAAGGAAGGCAATCCGGTGATGGTGGAAACCTTCGGCCGCCATGACCCGTGCGTGGGCATCCGCGCCACGCCGATCGCCGAAGCGATGCTGGCGCTGGTGCTGATCGACCACGCGCTGATGCACCGCGCGCAGTGCGGCGATGTGTCGGTATCGACGCCGACGTTGAAATAATCGGAGGTAATTTTTACCCCAACGGCGAAATGCCGGGGTCGGACCCTCAGGGTCCAACCCCAGGTTTGCCGTTGGGTAACACCAACTTTTTACGCCACCTTGTTCGCCACCAGCTCCAGCTGATGCCGCATCTCCACCGACTGCACCAATAAAGCGCGGATATCGTTGATCAGGTTGAACTCGGTCTGGTTCAGCTGGATGGCCGGGAAGCTGTCGTCCCAGTCGCCGTATAAAAATCCCGTCGGGTGGCCGTTGGCCGACAGCGGCAGCACCACGAAGCTGCGTGCGTCCGACAGGGTGGACTTCCACCATTGCGGCAGCTTGGCGGCAAATTTCGGGTCGCGCGCATTGTCGATGAAGATCACGCGGTCGCTGTTGAGCGCGGCATGGAACACGTTCGGCTCGTAGGCGTCGCCAAACACCATCAGGTCCTGCAGCGCGGCCGCGCCTTCGCCCATGCAGATGCGCGCCGAGTACAGATGATCCTTGTGATTGCGCACAAATGCCACCGAGCGCGAAAAATCGAAGCCCTGGTGCAAGGTTTCCAGTGCCATCGACACCATCTGTCCCGGATTGGCTGTACCCAGCGCGCCGCGCAGGTCAGCCAGGCCGCCGATCAGGATGCGGTTGCCTTCTGCGCGCATGCGTGTCGACGCCAGTTGCTGCGCGCGCCGCTCGGCCGGTTTCGACAGCGGCGCAATCGTCAGGTCGGCGGCCGCCATCACCTTGGCTTTTTCCACCGCTTCCAGCACGGTTTCAGGCGGCATGCCCAGCATGCCCGCATAGTCGCCGATCAGTGCCTGCACTTCGGCCGCACCATTCGCGTCGTCATGCCACAGCGAGTCGGCGCAGCGCGCCGCCATGGTCGACAGGCCGGCCATCCAGTCGTCGCCGCTCACCACTTCATCGGGCTGCATGGGCTCGAGTGGCCGCATGCCGTTGATCAGGTGCTGCGGCAAGCCCCAGTGGGCCGCCGTCGCATAGCCCACTTCGGGCAGCGACAGGCCGAGGATCTCGGGCGCCGCCGCCGCTTCATTGCCGGGACCGCCGTGCGCCTGCAGGCGCGCCCAGTAGTCGGTCATGTAGAAGGTCACCATCATGCGGCCCAGCGTGTGCAGCATCGAGCAGACGACGGCCTGCTCGGCCTTCAGGCTGCCGGCGCTGCCGGCCACCTGCTGCGCCACCATGCCGGCCAGTACCGCTTTCTCCATCTCGACGTGGGCGCTGACCGAGTCGGGCGTCGCCTGCGACAGTTCCTCGATCAGTTTCAGGCCCAGCGCCAGGTGGCCGATGGCGTCCAGGCCCAGCACCAGCACCGCTTTCGACACCGTGTTGACGCGCTGGCCAAATGCGGAGTACATGCCGCTGTTGGCCAGTCGCAGCACCTTGTGCGTGAGGACCGGGTCCGACAGCACGGTTTGCGTCATGTTGAATTCATGGTCGTCCTCGCCGCGCATGGCGCCCAGGATGGCGCTGATGGCCTTGGCAAAGCCGGGCATGTCGCCCTGCTGGCGCGTGCGCGACCACAACAGTTCCAGGGTGTGTTTGCCGAGCTGGGTCGGCGCCGTGTAGTGGCCTGGGTTCATTGCACGCCTCCGCGCAGCTCATTGGCAGACGGCGCGGGGACCAGCGCCGCATAGGTTTTTTCGCTCAAGGCCGATAGCGCCGCATGGGCCGGCATCGGTTTGCCCGTCAGATAGCCCTGCACATACTGGCAGCCGCGTGATTCAATAAAATGCATTTGTTCTTCAGTTTCCACGCCTTCCGCCACCACCGACAGGTTCAGGTGTTTGGCCAGGTCGAGAATGGTGTTGCAGATGGCGGCGTCCTTGCTCGATTCGGGCAAGTCCTTGATGAAAGTACGGTCGATCTTGAGGACCGAAATGGGAAAGCGCTTCAGGTAGGCCAGCGAGGAATAGCCGGTGCCGAAGTCGTCGATGGCGATGCGCGCGCGGCGCTCGGTCATCTTGACCAGGATGGTTTCCGCATGCACGGGATCGATCATCAGCGTGCCCTCCGTAATTTCCAGCACCAGGCTTTCGCCCGACAGGCCGGAGAACGCCAGCGCATCGTCGAGCACATCGAGGAATTTGTCGTTGCGGAACTGGCGCGGACTGATATTGACCGACATGTACAGATGGCGCTGCGCCGCGTCCTGGAACAGCTTGAGCTGCACGCAGGCGGCCTTCAGCGCCCAGGCGCCGAGCAGGTTGATCAGTCCGTTGGCTTCGGCGATCGGGATAAAGCGCACCGGCGGCACCAGGCCCAGGGTCGGGTGCTTCCAGCGCATCAGCGTCTCGAAACCCTGGATCTGGCGCGTGCGCGCGTCGACGATGGGCTGGTAGTACAGCAAAAATTCGCCTTCGCGCACGGCCTGGAACATGGCCGCTTCGAGCGAGATATCGTGTTCGGACGGGCCGTTCAGGCGGGGGCTGTAGATCAGGCAGCGCGCCTTGCCGGTTTCCTTGGCGCGCGACATGGCCGCGTCGGCCAGCGCCACCAGCCGCACTTCGTCTTCCGCATGCAGCGGATAGATCGACACGCCGACCGAGGCGCCCACATAGATCGTGTGGCCGTCCACTTCGAACGGCGCCTGCAGCGTGGCCAGCAGACGGCCCGTGACCAGCTTGATCTGCGCATCGGTGGCGCTGCCCGGCAGTACGGCGACGAATTCATCGCCGCCGGCGCGCGCCAGCGTGTCGCTGTCGCGCAGCGTCTTGCGCAGGCGCGCGGCGGCCAGGCGCAGCACCGCGTCGCCCACCGGGTGGCCCAGGCCGTCATTGACCTTCTTGAAACCGTCCAGGCCGATGGTGGCCACCGAAAAGCCCTGGCCCGAGCGCGCCGCCTGCGCGATCACCATGCGGATGCGGTCCGACAGCAGCAGGCGGTTCGGCAGGCCCGTCAGCGCATCGTGGGTGGCCATATGGCGCAAACGCTCTTCGGTATTGTGCTGGGCCGAGGTGTCGCGCCCGACCACCAGCAGCTCGGCCACGCCGGCGTGGTTCATGTACGACGACAGGCGCAGCTCGAACCAGATTTCCTGCTCCGGCGTTTGCAGCCGCACTTCCAGCCGGCCCGGTACGTCAAGCGCATCCTGCAGCGCGGCCTGCAGCGCGGCACGCGAGGCTTCGGCGGCCAGCGTCAGCAGCAAATGGCCGGGCAAACCGGCCGGTGCGGCAAACAGGGCGGCGGCGCGCCTGCTGGCAAACAGGATCAGGCCGTCCGCATCGAGCCGGAACACGATATCGCCTGCCTCTTCCATGAGGTTGTCCAACTCGTGGCGAGCCTCGCGGTGGGCGGCGGATGGGGTACTGGAAAACATCGTGCTGGCTTTAACCTTTATCAGTGCTGCCGCCCGAACTGTGCGCATGGCGGCTAGCAACATCGTTGCGCATGGCGCGCCGCCTCATGGGCAGCGCGCCTGGTAATCGGGCTCATCGTGGTGGAGCGGCACCATTTCGTGCGCCGCCAGATCCGTCAAATCCGATTTATAGGAAATGTATCATTGAAAACTATCCAAAAACATGAAATTGAGCAACATTCCTTCACCTGACAGAAATATTGTGGTGCATCCTGAAGTGTCGTGCCAGCGCGCGCCGCGAGGCATGCCTCAGCCCAGTTCGCGCGCAACACCGGCCGGTTCGCCTGCTTTTGCCGTGGTGCGCGCTGGCAAGTTCGCCATGATAGCAAACCGGAGTGGGGAACCGCCATGAATGCTTGCGGCAGGGGGCAGGTTTTCAATCGTCCGGGGCATTGGGCTTCGCACAGCGCGTGCTTGCCGCTTTCGCGTGTTTGCGCTAGTCTGGCCCGCATAGCCGCCTTTGCAATATGCCCGCCACCCCAGCAGGAGAGCCGCCATGCATGCTTGCGATACCCATCAAGTATTCAATCAGCCCACGCCATTCGACAATGTCAATCTGTTTGCCTGCGATCCGGCGCTGCAGGAAGCCGTGCAGCGCGAGGGCGGCGGCGCCTTTCTGCAGCAGCTGCATGCGCTCGGTGAGCGGCTGGGCGGCGCCGACATGGCGGCGCTGGCGCGGCTGGCCAACGAGCACGGGCCGCAGCTGCAGCAATACGACCGCAGCGGGCGCCGCATCGATGAGGTGGCGTTTCATCCAGCCTGGCACAGCCTGATGGAAGTCCTGATCGGCGCCGGCCTGCATGCGGCGCCATGGTCGGCGCCGCAGCCGGGCGCCCATGTGGCGCGCGCGGCGGCCTTTCTGCTGGCGGGGCAGATGGAAAACGGCGTGCAGTGTCCGGTGACGATGACGTTCGCCTCGGTGCCGGCGCTGCGCCAGGCGCACGCGCTACCGCAGATCGCCGCGCGCTGGCTGCCGAAAATCCTCTCGCCCATCTATGATCCCCGTTCGCTGCCGGTGGAGCAGAAGCACGGCGCGCTGATCGGCATGGGCATGACGGAAAAGCAGGGCGGCTCCGATGTGCGCAGCAATACCACGCACGCCGAGGCGCTGCCGCCGGCCGAGGCGCAGGCCCTGTTCGGCGACGAGGCGGCGCACGCGTTTCGCATCGTCGGCCACAAATGGTTTTTCTCGGCGCCGCAAAGCGATGCGCATCTGATCCTGGCCCAAGATGCCAATCGCGCTGGCCTCTCCTGCTTTTTCCTGCCGCGCTATCTGCCCGACGGCAGCCGCAATGCGATCCGCGTGCAGCGGCTCAAGGACAAGCTGGGCAACCGCTCGAATGCCTCCTCCGAGGTGGAGTTCGCCGGCGCCTATGGCTGGCTGCTCGGCGAGCAGGGCAGGGGTGTGCCGACGATTATCGAGATGGCCAGCCATACCCGGCTCGACTGCGTGCTGGGCAGTGCCGGCATCATGCGCGCCGCGCTGACCCAGGCACTGCACCATGCGCGCCAGCGTGTCGCATTCGGCAAGCCGCTGGCGGAACAGCCGCTGATGCAGAATGTCCTGGCCGACCTGGCACTGGAATCGGAGGCGGCGACGGTGTTTGCGCTGCGCCTGGCGCGCTGTTTTGACGAGAAAGAAGCTCCGGCGCAGGCGGCACTGGCGCGCGTGCTGACGCCGGCCGGCAAGTACTGGATCTGCAAGCGGGGTCCGGGTTTCGGCTTTGAAGCGATGGAAGTGCTCGGTGGCAGCGGCTATGTGGAGGAATCGCCGCTGGCGCGCCTGTACCGCGAGTTGCCCGTCAACTCGATCTGGGAAGGCTCGGGCAATGTCATGTGTCTCGACGTGCTGCGGGCACTTGCCAGGTCGCCTGATGCGGGCGAGGCGCTGTCGGCCGAGCTGGCGCTGGCTGATGGCTTGCACGAGACGTTTGATCGATATGCTGCGCGTCTGTTGACCGATCTGCAGACGGCGCAAGTGGAGCAATTCGGCGCGCGCATACTGGCCGAACGCATCGTGCTGGCACTGCAGGCAGCCCTGCTGCTGCGCCATGCGCCGGCCTTTGTTGCGCAGGCCTTCGTGCAGTCGCGGCTGGCGCAAGCGCCGGGCGGCGCGTATGGCCGCTTGCAGGCGGGTACCGATTGCGCCGCCATCCTGGCACGCGCGCTGCATGAGTAGGGAACAGTAGTCCGCAGCAATTATTTGGAAAATTCCAGCCACGGCAAGGCGTCGGGCTGGGATAATGCTGTCACACATCATTTGCCGCTGTATACGAACGAAAGAAAACACATGAAACAAGATCCGCGCTTTCCCAACCTGTTCATCACCGATCATCCGCTGATCCAGCACAAGCTGAGCCACATGCGCGAGCACGATACGTCGACGCGCACCTTCCGCGAGCTGCTCAAGGAAATCACGCTGCTGATGGGTTATGAAATCACGCGCGACCTGCCGCTGACGACGCGCGAAATCACGACCCCGCTGGTCACCATCGACGCGCCCGTCATCGCCGGCAAAAAGCTGGCCATCGTGCCGATCCTGCGCGCCGGCATCGGCATGAGCGACGGCCTGCTGAACCTGGTGCCATCGGCGCGCGTGGGCCATATCGGCGTGTACCGCGATCCGGCCACCCATATGCCGGTGGAATACCTGGTGCGCCTGCCGGACCTGAACGAGCGCACCTTCATCCTGTGCGACCCGATGGTGGCGACCGGCAATTCGGCCGTGTACGCGGTCGATGTGCTGAAAAAACGCGGCGTGTCCGACGAGCAGATCATCTTCCTGGCACTGGTGGCCGCACCGGAAGGCGTGACCGTGTTCCAGAATGCGCATCCGAACGTCAAGATGTTTGCCGCCGCGCTCGATTCGCACCTGAACGAGCACGCCTATATCGTGCCTGGCCTGGGCGATGCGGGAGACCGTATCTTCGGCACCAAATAAGCAATTTCAGGGCGACTTCTTATATGGCAACTTTGATAGATCCCGATTTCCGTGCCCGCCTGCGCGCACTGAATGAAAAATATGCGGCCGGCGTGCCTGCGCTGATGCAGGCGATCGGCGATGCGCAGCAGCGCTGCGATGTCGAAGGACCGCGCGAGGAGCAGCTGACCGCGCTGCACCGCGCCCTGCATGCGGTCGCCGGTTCGGCCGCCACCTTCGGCTTTGCCGCGCTGGGCCAGGAATGCCGGCGCATCGAACAGCTGGTGCGCCAGTTGCTGAACGAACCGGGCAGCGTGCAGGCCGAATGGCCCCCGCTGTCCGCCCAGGTGGGCGACTTGCTGCGCTGGGCCGCGATGGATCCGGCTGCCACGCATTTCGTGGCCTGAGCGACAATGTTAGTTGGGCGTGGTTCAAATGATATATTTGATACAACGCAAAGCAAACGCGGCTCGGATTAGGATATAGTGTGTCCATGCCGTGAACACAGCGGCGCCGCAAGACCGGGATTTTGGCTGTTTTGACTATGAAAGTAGGCCTCGCAAGTTTATTTTGCGAAAAAATGGTTTTTCCCAGTTTTGTTGGTATAATTGGGCATCGTTGGATTCGAGGTAGTAGTGCAGTTTGTCTGTCATTTCTTTCTTGCTTCAAACGATATAACGGGCGCAAGCCCAACTTAACTGAAATAGGAAATTGTAATGGCAACTGGCATCGTAAAATGGTTCAATGATTCGAAGGGTTTCGGCTTTATTACCCCTGACGAAGGCGGCGAAGATCTGTTCGCTCACTTCTCGGCTATCCAGTCGAACGGCTTCAAGTCCCTGCAAGAGAACCAACGCGTTTCTTTTGAAGTGACCGCTGGCCCTAAAGGCAAGCAAGCTTCGAACATTCAGCCAATCTAATACGCTGGATCAAACGAAATAAAGAAATCCTCGGTCTCCGGGGATTTTTTTTCGCCTGGAGTTTTGTATGCATTGGCGCCTGTCGTCATGAACCCATGCGGCGTATATGATTATTAACGATACCGCATAGGGTGGCGTAGGTCGGATTAGCGCGAAAGCGCGTAATCCGACAACATTGTTGGCCATGATCGTGGTGGTTGCCGGATTACGGCCTGCGGCCTAATCCGACCTTGTATTATTCCCCTCATGCCGTTTGTGATGTTGCGAGCGGCATCGACCGCTGTCAAAATTCTT
>NZ_DAMAGB010000074.1:0-18660 GCF_031995485.1 Janthinobacterium sp. | reverse complement strand
GGAGTGCGACGAGGAAGGGCGCATGAAACCGGCGGCCTGCTACGACCGCCTGGTCGACGTGATGGAAGAGCTTTATAAATTCACGCTGGTGGTACGCGAGCGCAGCGAGTATCTCACCAGCCGCTACAGCGAACGCAAGGCGGCAGCGCCGGACTTTGCCTTGTAGACGACCGGTCAGATTTTTTGCTATACTGTCCGCATGACAAAGAAATCCGCCGCCGACATGCGCCAGCACCTGATCGATGTAGCCAAGGCTTTGATGGCCGAGAAAGGCTATACGGCTGTCGGCCTGGCCGAACTGGTGGCCGCCGCCGGCGTGCCGAAAGGCTCGTTCTACTATTATTTCAAGTCCAAGGAAGAATTCGGCCAGGCTTTGCTGGACGAGTATTTCACCACCTACCTGGCGCAGGTCGACGTTTTGCTGCACGGCCCCGGCAACGCTCATCAGCGCTTGCTCGCGTATTTTCAGTTCTGGGCCGACAACCAGGCCAGCGCCGCGCCGGAAGGCAAATGCCTGGTGGTCAAGCTGGGTGCGGAAGTGTGCGACATGTCGGTGGATATGGGCGCGGTGCTGCAGCGCGGCACGCAAGCCATTGTCGACCGGCTGGCGGCGTGCATCGACGCGGGGCGCGGCGACGGTTCTGTGCCGCCGGGCATGCCGGCGCGCGTGCTGGCCGAAGCGCTGTACCAGCTGTGGCTGGGCGCCTCGCTGCTGGTCAAGGTGGACAGGAGTGGCGAGCCGTTCGGTACTGCCATGCTGACCACCGCCAAGCTGCTGGGTTGATATCTTCCCGGCAGGTTTTTTTCCTTATTTACTAAACGACCGGTCAACTATGAGCAATGAATTGCTGAATGATAAACCACATGGCGACCTGTTTGCCCCCGTGACCCTCGGCGCGCTGGCGCTGGCCAACCGCATCGTGATGGCACCGCTGACGCGCAGCCGCATGGGCGACGATGGCGTGCCGAACGCGCTGCACGCCGAATACTACGCCCAGCGCGCCAGCGCCGGCCTGATCATCAGCGAGGCGACCAATATCTCGCAGCAGGGCCGCGGCTATGCACTGACGCCCGGCATCTGGACTGACGAACAAGTGGCGGGCTGGAAGCTGGTGACCGACGCCGTGCACGCCGCTGGCGGCAAGATTGTCTGCCAGCTGTGGCATGTTGGGCGCTTTTCGCATGTGAGCCTGCAGCCGGAAGGCGGCGCGCCCGTCGCGCCGTCGGCGATTGCCGCCGACGGCAGCACGTTTACGGCGACCGGCATGCAGCCCGTGTCCATGCCGCGCGCGCTGGAAACGAACGAGATCGCCGGCATCGTCCTGCAGTACGTGCATGCGGCGCAGTGCGCCAGGCGCGCCGGTTTCGATGGTGTGGAAGTGCATTCGGCAAACAGCTATCTGCTCGACCAGTTCCTGCGCGACGCCACCAACCGGCGCACCGACGCCTATGGCGGAACGATCGCCAACCGCACCCGCCTGACCCTGGAAGTGACCCGGGCGGTAGTGGACGTGTGGGGTGCGGACAAAGTGGGCATCCGCCTGTCGCCCGTCACGCCGGACGCCGGCAATACGCCAGTCGACAGCGACGTGATGGCCACCTATGGCTACCTGATCGAACAGCTGAACCCCCTGAAGCTGGCGTATCTGCACTTTGTCGAAGGCGCCACCGCCACCTCGCGCGACGTGCCCGACGGCGTGGACCTGGACGCGCTGCGCGCGCTGTTCGACGGCCCGTATATCGGCAACAACCATTATGACCTGCCGCTGGCGCAGGCGCGCCTGGCAGACGGCAAGGTCGATGCGGTGGCGTTCGGCCGTCCGTTTATCGCCAATCCCGACCTGGTGGCGCGCCTGCGCCACGGCGCCGCGCTGGCTGTTGCGCCGCGTGAGGCGTATTACGGCGGCGGGGCCGCCGGTTACACCGACTGGCCAACCGGCCAATATTGATTTTTCACAGGAGACACCATGAGCAATCCAACTTACGTGCAGGACCACCAGGCCATCGTCAGGGTGCTGGAACAATACAATGCCGGCGGCGCAAAGGCCGACAGCCGCATCATGCGCCCGGCCTTCAACGCGCAAGCCACCATCTTCGGCATCGATGCAGAAGGCAAGCTGGCCGGCGGCGCCATCGAGGGTTTGTTCAGCACCATCGACGCGGCATTCAGGCCATCGCCCGAAGCGCAGGCGGCCATCGTGCGCATCGATATCGTCGGCACGGCGGCTAGCGCCCGTGTCGATACGGACAATATCTCCGGCTACCGCTTCACCGACTTTTTCAACCTGCTGAAGGTGGACGGCGAGTGGACCATTGTCAGCAAAATCTATCACACGCACGCCTGACGCCGTGATGTTGTAAGGTAGGGCTTCCACATGAAAGGAAGAATCCCGATGCATCTGATACTGGCCGGCGCCACCGGTTTGGTGGGAACCCATGTGCTGCGCCTGGCGCTGGCCGATGCGCGCGTGACAACGGTGACCGCGCTGGCGCGCAAACCGTTGCCGCCACATCCGAAACTGCTGGCGCCAGGGGTCGACTTCGACGCGCTGCCGCAGGACGCCGCCTGGTGGCGCGCCGATGCCGTGATCTGTGCGCTGGGCACCACCATGAAAGTGGCCGGCTCGCAGGCCGCATTCCGGCGCGTGGACTTCGATTATCCGCTGGCCGTGGCGCGCCTGGCGCATGCGGCTGGCACGCCGGCCTACGTGCTCAATTCGGCCACCGGCGCCAACGCTGCCTCGCGTTTTTTCTACAACCGCGTGAAAGGCGAGCTGGAAGCGGCGCTGGCGACACTGGGCTTCGCTTCGCTGACCCATGTGCGCCCGGGCCTGATCGGCGGCGAACGCGCCACCGTCCGCGCCGGCGAGGCGGCGCTGGCTTTTGTGCTGACGGCGCTGGCGCCCGTGCTGCCGGCCCGCTGGCGCATCAATCCGGCCAGGCGCATTGCGCAGGCGCTGCTGGAGGCGGCAATAGCGGCCAGGCCGGGGGTGCAGGTGATCGCGTCGGCACAACTGTCATAGACAACAAGGAAAACAATGCAGAGCCATATCAAGGAAGTACCGCTGGAAAAAGCCTATCGCCTGATCAACCATGGTCCCGCTGTTCTGGTCTCGGCCCGCCACGGCGGCGTCGATGACGTGATGGCGGCATCATGGGCCTGCGCCCTCGATTTTGCACCGCCCAAGCTGACCGTGGTGCTGGACAAGGCTACGCGTACGCGCGCGCTGGTGGAGGGCAGCGGCCTGTTCGTGATCCAGGTGCCCACCGCAGCGCAGCTGCAGCTGACGCACGCGGTGGGCACGCACAGCCTGGGCGATACCCCCGACAAGCTGGCGCGCGCCGGCGTGGAACTGTTCGATGCTGAGGGCCACGACCAGCCGTTTGTTGCGGGATGCTCGGCCTGGCTGGCCTGCCGGCTGGTACCCGAGCCGCACAACCAGGCTACCTATGATCTGTTTATCGGCGAAGTGGTGGGCGCCTGGGCCGATACGCGCGTGTTTCGTGACGGGCACTGGCAGTTCCAGGATGCCGACCCGTCGCTGCGCAGCCTGCACTATATCGCGGGCGGGCAGTTTTATGCGATTGGCGAGTCGCTGGTGGTGCAGGGCTGACGGATGGCTGCCTTTTTCAGCGCGGCAAAGGCCCGTACTGCCGGATAATCGGCATGGCGCGGGAAACGGCAGCGATACTGTTCATTCCAGTAGCTGATGGCGCGCTGTTCCAGATACCGGCAATGCAGGGTGTTCTGCCGGTAGAAGTCCGCGTACTTCTCTTCCACCCCGTTGGCGTAGCGGTCGTGGATGGGTTGGACGATTTCCAACACGTACTCGCCGAGCAGCTGGATGACGAAAGCCGCTGTCCAGCTCTCGTCGAATGTCAGCAGGCGATGCAGGCACTGTTCACGCAAGAAACCGTTGTAATGCCGCGTGCCCAGGCAAGCGCCGATCAGCGCGCTGTCGCGGTCCCCCTCCAGGGCCGCCAGGAGCGGTTGCTGGTCGTAATAGACGCGGTAGGGGAAAGCAATCAGTTGCTCTGCAAGGCGGACGGAAATGACCGGCGCGGCCGGCGGATGCGTCTGGCCAGGCGCCAGCCGCAGGACGACCTGCCTGGCCCGCTCCGCCATGTGAGCGGGGAATGCATGGATTTCATGAATGGATGTCACGGTCGCGCAGCGTTCAGTCGAGCACAATCACCCGGTCATTTTCACCCGGAACGCAGCCTTCCGCCACCGGCTCCCAGCCCTGGTGCACCACCACCTGCCTGCCGTCGTGGCAGATTTCGACCCGCTCGCTGGCGGGCAGGCGCTGGCGCACCAGGGTCTCCAGGGTCGAGGGCAGGCTGACCTGCAGCTGCATGGCATCGACGGCCTCGCGCGGATGGTCGCCCAGGTGCACCAGCGGCACGAAGGCGGCGCCGAACATCAGCCAGCGCGAGCGGATGGTTACCGCTTCGGGGGTGTAGGGAGCAGTGCGCAGCCACGCCTGGGCGCGCTCGCGCAAATCCATGCCGTCGGCCAGGTCGCCCCAGGCAGCGGCCAGCAGTTCCACTACCCATTGATTGCAGTTCTGGTAGTCCAGGCCGTAGGCGTAGGCGTTGGCGCTGTAGCTGCCGGCCAGCAGATGCTGCACGCGCGACGGGTCGAGCAGCGTTCGGCGCAGCGGCGGCACCGTCTCCGCCGGCAGGCGCACGATGGAGATGTAGCCGAGCTGCGGGTCGTCGGTGCCCATGGCGAAACCGGCCGTGCCCTGGTCGAAGATGCGCGGGCGGCCCTCGTCGCAAGCGTAGTAGAGCTGGCGCGCGGACCAGCCGGCGTCATCGTCGTGGCGCCAGGCCAGCGCGGCGTGGGAATAGCGGATACCGAAGCGCGACAGGTCGAGGCCGGAACGGCTGATCAATGCCACGCTGCCTTCGGTAGCCGCCAGCTCGTCGCGCACCACGGCGGCAAAGCGCAGCAATTTATCCTGTTCGGACGCTGTCAGCTCCTGCGAGCGGTCGCAGAAGCGGGAAGAGGAAAGGGAGCCGGCCGATGCCGCGCTGCCGGTGGCCGCGGCGAAGGCGAACAGCAGCGCGCAGAAAGCGCGCAGTCTCACATGCTGACCGGACGGGTGCCGAGTTCGCCGTACCAGTCGTCGGCCAGCACCAGGAAGAAGGCGGCACGCGTGTCGTTGCGCGAAAACTCGATGCCGTAAGCACGGTTCTGTGCGTGCACCATATCGCCTTGCGCCAGTTGCTGCTGCGCGAAGGTTGCTTGCGGCAGGTCCAGCACCAGCGGCTGCTGGGCCGTTTCGGCCTGCATGGTCAGGCGCGTCATGCCGGCGTGGCCAGGCGTGGCAGCGATATCGATGATGCGGTATGGGCCGTTATCGACGCGCCTGTCGGTTTTCGAGCTGTTGCTCGATCCGCTCAGCGAATCGGATACGCTGCCGCTCGACGCGGAGCCGGCGCTGGAGGCCGAGGAGGCAAAGCTGTCGGCGTTGGCGTTGCACGCCACGGTCAGTGCTGCGGCCAGGCCGAGCATGCGAAGAGAGATAGTCAAGGCAGTTTCCAGTGTACTGATGATGCAGGTTGGGCAGGCCGGGCGTATCCCCGGCAACTCTTCCATCATAGCAGATCAGTTCACCCCAGCAATACTGCGATCAGCGATTTTGCCTCGGCCGATGGATTACCGCGCAGTTCCTGCAACACCGGATCCTGTTCCAGGTAGCGCCGCAGCCCTTCGTTGTCGGCTACCGGCAGTTGCGGCAGGGGCGACGCGACCGGGGCAATCGCCTTGGCCAGCAGCAGCGTGTCGCGCAGGCCGGCCGGCGGCAGCAGCACCGTGGCGCCGGGCAGGGTGACGACGGCGTCGGCCACCTGGCTAGGCACCACCAGCTGGCGCATCAGCGCGCGGCCGACGATTTCCAGCACCGGCGCCATCCGCGTTTCCAGCTGCTGGTACAGGCCGGGCGTCTTGTCGGCTTCGGCCAGCACATACAGTCCGCCCACTTCATGCACGATGCCGGCAAACATGGCCGTGTCCGCGTCGACATGGGTAATCGTGCGGGCAATTTCATGCGCCAGCGCCGCCACGTGGACGGTGTGCGCCCACAGCTGCGATGCCTTGGCGCGCAAGGCTTCGTCCTTGATGCCGGTGTTCATCTGGCGGATCACGGCCGCCGTGGCCAGCGACAGCAGGTTGCGGTAGCCGAGGCGCTCGACGGCCGCGCGCACGCTGGTGACGGTCGGCGTGTGGCCATGGGCGAACATGACGGAATTGGCAAGCGACACGGCGCGCGCCGACAGGCCGGGCTCGGACAGCAGCAGGCGATGGATGTCGGCCGCATGGCAATCGGGATTGCCCAGTTCCTGCTGCAGGCGCAGGGCCGTGTTGACATTGGTGGGGAACGCGAGGGTCTCGCTCTGGGCACGGGCGAGAAGCTGGGACAGGCTGCTGAGAGGACTTGCTTGCATAGGTTGTGAAATCAGTAAAAATGCCAAAGGAATGACGTCATTATGGGTCAATTTTGCCGAGCGTGTCGATTAGGCTGCCATGCGTGCGCCGGCAGCGCTATTCGTGCACCGCGCCAGCGGCCAGGATATCGAGGAAGGCGGCCACCAGCCGGCTTTGCTCGCCCGCGCGCGTGACCGCCACCACCGTGGTGCTGGCGTCGATGTCGCTGACCGGCAGGAACACCACGTCGGTACGGTTGTTTTCGGCGATCGAACGCGCCACCAGCGTGGCGCCAAGACCGGCCGCTACCAGCGACAGGGCCGTATAGATTTCCACCGCTGAATACGCCACCGCAGGCTCGGCACCGGCGGCCTTGAGCGCGCCGACGATCTGCTGGCCGAACGGGCTGATCGGGTCCTTCGGATACAGGATGAAGGGCACTGCCGCCAGGTCGGCCGCGCTGACCGACTGTTTTCCGGCCAGCGGATGCTGCAGCGGCAGGGCGGCCACCAGCGGATCGTCAATGGCCAGCGCGTGGCACAGGTCGGGCGGCGCCTCGAACGGGCCGATAAAGCGCGACAGGCCGATATCGATGCGGCCCTGGCGCAGCTGCGCCGGCTGGTATTCGGACAGCGCTTCGACCAGGTCCAGCTGCACGTCCGGGTAGGCGGCGCGAAACTGGCGGATCGCCCGGGGCAGCACGGAAAACGTGGCCGAGCGGGTAAACGCGATGCCCAGCCAGCCATGGCTGCCGGTGGCGATGCCCTTCGCTTCGTTATCGAGGCGTGCCGCCTGCACCAGCAGCTCCTTGGCGCGCGGATAGAAGAACCGGCCCAGCGCGGTCGGCTCCATCGGCCGGCGCGAGCGGTCGAACAGTTCGCCACCGAGGTGCGCTTCAAGCTGGCTCAGCTGCATGCTGATGGCGGTCTGCGCCACGTGCAGGCGCTCGGCCGCAAGGGCGGCGCTGCCCGCTTCCACCACTTCGCAAAAATAGCGTATCTGCCGCAGATTCATCATAAGTTCAATTTAATTGATTCAAGAGTCAATATTCGATGTTTGATCTTGAATTAACTTTATATGAAACTGCCCTCCACGACAACAAGATCGATGGAGACGTTGCATGGAACAAGATCAATTTGCGCAGGCCCGCGCTCTTTCCAGCGCGGAAGTATCGGACGCACTCGACTATTTCGGCCTGCCCGGCAGCGCGCCGGGCGTGGCGCCGGTGGCGGGGCCACGGCGCCTGTTCGGCCCTGCGTTTACCGTCCGCTTCGCGCCCGTGGATACCGCACAGCCCGGCACCGTGGGCGATTATCTCGATGATATTGCCGCCGGCAGCGTGGCCGTGCTCGACAATGCTGGCCGCCTGGATTGCACCGTCTGGGGCGGCATCATGAGCCAGCTGGCGGCGCACCGCGCGGTAGCCGGCACGGTGGTGCATGGCGTCTGCCGCGACACCGAGGAAGCCGACGCTGCCGGCTACCCGCTGTTTGCGCTGGGGCGCTTCATGCGCACCGGCAAGGACCGGGTACAAGTCGACGCCGTCCGCGGCCCCGTCAGCGTGGCTGGCGTGCGCGTTTCGCCCGGCGACATCGTGGTGGCCGACCAGGACGGCGTGGTGTTCGTGCCGGCCGCGCGCGCCGCACAGGTGTTCGAGCGGGCGCTGGCCATGCAGGCGGTCGAAGCGCGCATCGTGGCCGCCGCGCTAAGCGGCATGCCCCTGGCGCAGGCGCGGCGCGAATTCGGCTACCACACGCTGCAGCGCAAACCCGCGCCAGACGCCTGATCCATTCACCTCAACATCACAGGACACACATCATGGACCAACCAGTTTCCATCGAGACGCTGCACGCCCTGCGCCAGCTGGGCGCCGCCACCGTGCACGAAGCACAGGGCGGCAAGGGCGCGCTCGACAGCGGCATCAAGCCGATTGCCGCCCACATGCGCCTGGCCGGCCCGGCCTTTACGGTCGACGCGCGTCCGGCCGATAATCTGATGTTGCACTACGCCATGCTCAAGGCCCAACCGGGCGACGTGCTGGTGGTCGACGCCAAGGGTTTCCTGGAAGCGGGCGTATGGGGCGACGTGTTTACCGAGCAGGCGCTGCGCATCGGGCTGGCCGGCCTGGTGATCCACGGCGCCGTGCGCGATGCGGCCGCCATGACGGAAGCGGGCTTTCCCGTATTCAGCCGCGGCCTGTCGATCAAGGGCACGGGCAAGCACCAGCCGGGCCGCATCAATGTGACGGTCACCATCGGCGACGTCAGCATCAATCCGGGCGACATCATTGTCGGCGACCAGGATGGGGTGGTGGTGGTGCAGCGGCATGAAGTGGAGGAGGTGCTGGCGAAAAGCCGGCAGCGCGAGGACAAGGAAGCGCATTTCCGCCAGCAGATCCGCAACGGCGCGACGACCGTGGAACTGCTGGGACTGGAAGAGACGCTGCGCCGGCTGGAACTCAATTAAGTTCGCCAAAAACTATAAAACGGGGAGACACCTTCATGCATGCCACCACTACCGCGCCGATTGCGGCGCCCGCCACGGTGCGCCCGACGCGCTACCGCTGGATCGTCGCCGCACTGTTCTTTATCGTCTACACGATCGCCGCCGCCGACCGCGCCAACCTGGGCGTCGTGCTGCCGTTCCTGCGCCAGGAATTTGAAATGAGCAATACCGATGCGGGCGGACTGGTCAGCCTGTTCCTGATCGCCTATGCGCTGGCGCAGCTGCCATCGGCCTGGCTGCTGTCGAAGTTCGGCGTGCGCAAGGTATTTACCATTTCCATGATTCTGACCTCGATCGCCACCGGGCTGACGGGACTGGTGGGTTCGCTGTTCTCGCTGAAGCTGTGCCGCATCGGCCTGGGCCTGGCCGAAGGGCCGCTGCCGATCGGCGTGACGACCACCATCAACCACTGGTTTCCGTCGCGCGAGAAGGGCACGGCCTCGGGCATTTTTCTGTCATCGGTGAAATTCGGCCCCGTCATTACGCCGATCCTGGGCGCGGCGATTATTGCCGCCTGGGGCTGGCGCGAGGTATTCATCTGGTTTTCCGTGCCCGGCATTCTGCTGGCCATCGTCTGGTACTTCCTGGTCGCCAACAAGCCGGCCGAAAGCCGCTTTGTCAATCAAGCGGAACTGGCCATCATCGAGGAAAAGACGGCGGACGGGCGCAGCACCAGCGAGGCGGCCACGTCGAAGCCGATGCCGTGGCTCGATAAACTGATTCGCGTGCGCAAAATACCGGCCATTACCACCAGCCGCGGCGTGTTCAAGTCGTGGAATATTATCGGCTGCGCACTCGGCTATTGCTGCCAGCTCGGCATTTCCAGCGTGCTGCTGGCCTGGATACCCACCTATCTGCTGACCGTAAAACAGTTTTCCATCATGAACATGGGCATGGTGGCCGCCGCGCCATGGGTCGGCGCCGTGTTCGGCAATATCCTGGGTGGCCTTCTGGCCGACCGCGTGCTCGACAAGCGCCGCAAACCGGGCATGCTGATTTCGGCCCTGTCGACCGCCATCATGATGTATCTGCTGATCCATGCGCCAGCCGACCCGCTGCAATATGGCGCGCTGCTGTTCCTGACGGGCGTGCTGCTGAGCATCGGCTTCTCGGCGTATATGGTGTATCCGATGCAGTTCGTGTCGAAAGAAAAATTCCCTGTGGCCAATGCGGTGGTCAACATGGGCGGCCAGCTGGGCGGCGCGGCCACGCCGTGGATCGTCGGCATGCTGCTCGACCATTACGGCTGGGATTATGTGTTTGCCTTTATGGCGGCCATTTCCTGCCTGACCTTTATGGTGGTGCTGACGATAGCCGAGCCGTTGAATTTAAGGGAGAAAGCCGCGTAATTGGCCGGCGTGCAATTCGTAGGTCGGATTAGGCCGCAGGCCGTAATCCGACACCACCACCGGCGTGAGAGCCACGGCCAACAATATTGTCGGGTTACGCGCTTGCGCGCTAACCCGACCTACCCGACCTACCCGACCTGCCCGATTTGTTTCCTTCCGCGTTCGGCTGGGAATTGTTATATTGCAAGACAATATGACAGATGGGACAGCAATGGACGCACCGGATTACAGCAATCACACTCCCCGGCAATTGCGGCAGATATTGGGCCGTATCGACGCGGCCCGTTATCCGGAGCGGGTGGCCGAGATCGAGGCGCGGCTGGCCGGATTGCAATTAACGCCGCCGTCATGGGACGCGATGATCGACGCCAATGCCGCGACGCTGGCGCCGATCGCGCCGCTGTGGCGCAGGATACTGGCGTCGGTAATCGATACATTCCTGCTCGGCTTGCTCGGCATTGCGCTGGGCGCCGTGCTGCATGCCCAGTTTTCCGCCATGGGCCCGTGGGGCCGGCTGGTGGGATTCGTGATCGCCTTGCTGTACTTCGGCCTGACGCAGAGCCATCTGCGCGGCGGGCAGTCGGCAGGCATGCATCTGCTCGGCATACGCGTGGTGACGCGCACGGGCGAGCCCCTGAGCATTGCTGCCGCATTGATACGGGCTGCGATCTTTTGCGTGCCTTACTTCCTGAACGGTGTCGAGATTGATGCCGCACCGGGCCAGGAATGGATCGGCATGGCGCTGCTGGTGCCGATCGGCCTGGTGAGTTTGATCAGCGCCTATCTGGTCGTCTTCAACCGCAAGACGCGCCAGTCGCTGTACGACCTGGCCGTGGGCGCGTATGTGGTGCATGCCGGGCAGGGCAGGATCACGCTGTTTGTCGAGCGCATCTGGCGCGGCCACGCGGTGGTGGCGATCCTGCTGGCGCTGGGCATTGTCGCCGGCAGCGTGGCGATTTTCCCGCATTTGCCCAACGACGCGAGTGCGCAGGCCTTGCGCGCTGCACAACGCCATATCGTCGACATGCCCGGCGTCTGGCGCGCCAGCGTGCAGCACCAGACGTTCAAGGCCGATGGCAGGACCGTACATCGGCTGTTTGTGACTGCGGTCGTGGCAGATGCGTCGCCTCAGCCTCAACGGCAATTGCTGGCGCAGCGCATGGCGCTGGCGGCGCTCGACGGTTATCCCGAAGCCAGCCAGTTCGATCAGGTCATCGTCAGCATGCTGGCCGGCTACGATATCGGTATTGCCCATTCGATGGATGCGACAGTGTATGACCATACGCCGCTGCAGTGGCGCAGCGGGGCCATAAAAGCGGTAGAGTTGCGTCTTCCCCGGAAGCCATGAAAGCCCATCCATGACCTTGCCTACCCCGCCATCCCTGGCCCCGCAGATCGCCGAACGCGTGCGCGCCAGTTTCGAGTTGCAGAACGCCATGGTGCTGATCCGGGCCAGCCTGCCCGTGCTGGGCCACGGCACGGCCGAAATCCACGTGCCGCACTGGGCCGGCATCGAGCAGCAGCATGGTTTCGTGCATGGCGGCGTGGTCGGCATGATCGCCGATTCGGCCGCCGGCTATGCGGCCATGACGCTGGCGCCGGACGGCGCGTCGGTGCTGACGGTCGAGTACAAGATGAACCTGCTGGCGCCGGCCGATGGCGAGATGCTGATTGCGCGCGGCACGGTGGCGCGGCCCGGACGCACGCTGATCGTCACGCAGGCCGAAGTGTTTGCTGTGCGGAACGGCAAGGAAACGCTGTGCGCGCTGATGCAGCAGACCATCATGGTAATGCACGGCAAGGTGGAAAAGCAGGGCGTTACAGCGGCTTTGCCGGAAAGCGCAGCGCTTCCACCAGCAGCGTAAACGCCGGTGTCGGATGGCGCCGGCTCGGATAGTACAGCTTGTAGCCGGGCCAGGGCCGGCACCAGTCCTCCATCACGCTGATCAAAGAGCCGTCGGCCACATGCGGCGCGGCTGTATCAAGCGGAATGCAGGCCAGGCCCAAACCAGCCTTTGCCGCCTGCACGCGCATGGACAGATTGTTGTAGACGAGCTGGCCTTCGACGCGCACATTGATCTCCTTGCCGTCTTTTGCAAACTCCCACACATACAGCCCGCCGTGCGTGGGCAGGCGCATGTTGATGCAGTTGTGCGAGGTCAGGTCCTGCGGCGTCACTGGTGGCGGACGGCCGGCGAAGTAGCCTGGCGAAGCGACGATGGCCATGCGGAAGTCGCCGCTGATCGGCACGGCGATCATGTCTTTCGCCACCTGTTCGCCCAGGCGCACGCCGGCGTCGTAGCGCGCGGCGACGATATCGGTCATGCCGTTTTCCACGATCACTTCCACATTGATGTCGGGATACAGCGGCAGCAGGCGCGCGATGGCCGGTTGCAGCACCGTCAGCGCCGCATGTTCGCCGGCGCTGATGCGGATGGTGCCGGCCGGTTTGCTGCGCCGCTCGCTGAGCATGGCCAGCTCGGCTTCGATCTCGTCGAAGCGGGGCGCCACCGTGCGCAGCAGGTGTTCGCCGTCTTCGGTGGCCGACACGCTGCGCGTGGTGCGCACCAGCAGGCGCAGGTCCATTCGTTCTTCCAGCGCGCGGATGGTCTGGCTCAGCGCCGACTGCGATACGCCCAGCTTGGCCGCCGCCCTGGTAAAGCTGCCTTCGCGGGCGACGGCCAGGAAGGCCAGCAAATCGTTGTAATTGGTCTGCGCCATTCATTAGCTCCACTAATAAGTTCATGCCGACTTTAGCATCTAGTCGCTGCAATCGCCAGTGTTTACAGTGGAGGCATGAAAAATCCTTCCCCTGCCGATGCTGCCAGCGCGTCACCGAACGCCATCCTTGCCATTATTCTCGTCAGCTACGTGATGATCGTGCTCGACACCTCGATCGTGCTGACCGGCCTGCCCAAGATACAGCAGGAACTGGGCTTTGGCGACACGGGCCTGGCCTGGGTGCAGAGCGCATATACCCTGTGCTTCGGCGGCTTCCTGCTGCTGGCCGCGCGCGCCGGGGACACCTGCGGCCGGCGCCGCATGCTGGTCGCCGGGTTGGCGCTGTTTACCGTGGCGTCGCTGGCGATCGGCCTGGCCCGGTCTCCCGCCATGATGGTGGCCGCGCGCGCCATCCAGGGCTTGGGCGCGGCTATCCTGGCGCCTTCGACGCTGGCCTTGCTGCAAACCACGTTTGCCGAAGGGCGCGAGCGCACGCGGGCGATTGCCCTGTACAGCGCCGTGGCCGGCATTGCCGCCAGCGTCGGGCTGGTGCTGGGCGGCGTGCTGGCCGAATGGCTGTCGTGGCGCGTCGGCTTCTTTATCAACCTGCCGATCGGCATCGCCATGATCTGGGCCGCGCGCCGCCATATCGCCGAGAGCGAACCGGCGGCCGGGCGCTTCGACGTGGCCGGCGCCGCCGCTTCCACGCTGGGCATGACGGCGCTGGTCTACGGCCTGATCCGCTCGGCCAGCGCCGGCTGGGGCGATGGCATCACGCGGGCGGCGCTGGCGGCGGGCCTGCTGTTGCTGGCTGCCTTTATCGCCATCGAGCGCCGCGCGGCGCAGCCGATCATGCCGCTGCGCCTGTTTGCCAGCCGCCAGCGCTCGGCCGCCTATGCGGCGCGCGTGCTGTTCCTGGGCGCGATGATCGGTTTTTTCTTTTTCGGCACGCAGTTCCTGCAGGTGGTGCTGCACTACTCGCCGTCGCTGACCGGCATGGCGTTCCTGCCGATGACGCTGGTGAACTTTGCCGTGGCGCTGCGCGTGCCGGCCCTGACGCGCCGCTTCGGCAACGGCCCGCTGCTGGCCATGGGACTGGCCTGCGGCTTGGCCGGCATGGCGTGGCTGAGCCTGGCCGGCGTCGCCACTCCGTACTGGCTGGGCGTGGCCTTGCCGATGGTGCTGATCGGCGCAGGGCAGGGCATGGCGCTAAGTCCGCTGACGGCCGCTGGCGTGCAGGGCGTGAACAAGGCGGACGCGGGCGCCGCTTCGGGCATCGTCAATGTGGCGCACCAGCTGGGCAATTCGCTGGGACTGGCCGTGCTGGTGGCAATCTCGGCGCTGGGCGCGCGCAAGCTGGCCGGCGTGGCGCTGCTGGCGCACCGCGTTACCTTTGCACTGTCGAGTGCGGCGGCCATGCTGGCGCTGGCACTGCTGCTGGTACTCGTCTTTCTGGTGCGGCAAGACAAAAAGACGCGTTAAAGCTGGACTATGTTTTCAGTGTGACGACACAAATTCGGCGCCGGGAAACGCTGGCGGCAGGGCAAAGTGCTTTCGCATCCGCCTGGCCTCCAATGCCGGGCTCAAGCCGAACAGCCGCCGGAACTCGCGGCTGAACTGCGACGCGCTCGTGTAGCCCACGGCGTAGCAGGCCGCTTCGGCAGTCAGGTCCTGGCGCACCATCAGCAAACGGGCCTGGTGCAGGCGCGTCGATTTCAGGTACTGGATCGGCGAGGTTTGCGTGATGGCCTTGAAGTGCTGGTGGAAAGCGGGAATGCTCATGCCCGCTTCGCGGGCCAGCTGCGCCAGGTCGAGCGCCTCCGCATAACCGGCATGGATGCGGCGCAAAGCCCTCCCGATCCTGCCGTACTGGCCTTTCAGCGCCAGCGCCTCGCGCATCGCACCTCCCTGCGCACCGGTCAGCACCCGGAAATACAGTTCGCGCAGCAGGTTCGGGCCCAGTACCGCCGCCTCCAGCGGCCGGCTCAACGCTTGCAGCAAACGCCACACCGTGGCGCGCATGTCCGCATCGATGGGGCTCGACAGCATGCTCTGCGGCGCCTGGGCAGCTTCGGCCAGGGCCTCGCGGTCGATCTGCAGCATCAGGTCTGCGGCGACGGCGAAATCGAGGTGCAGGTACAGCGCCAGCAGCGGTTGCGCGGCCGTCGCATCTGTTTCCATGTCGAATGGCACCGGAACGGACACGGCCAGGTAATGCTGCGCATCGTAGAGGTACAGCCGGTCGCCGAAATACCCGCGCTTGCAGCCCTGGCAGACGATCACGATACCGGGATCGTAGAGTACCGGCGTGCGCGACAACGCCCGGTCGGAACGCAGGATCCGCACGCTGGGCAGGGCAGTGAGGTTATAGCCGTCGCTGGGCGCCAGGGTGCGCAGCAGCTCGACCATGCGGTCCTGCACCCAGTCAGTTGCATGGTCGGCTATCGGGTCGAGCATAGTTTTAGGCAAGAAAATCAGGCGATCGTGGCTTATTGAAGCGGTTTTTGAAGAATAACATGCGTGTTCACTCCACTCAGAAAAGTTCCCATGTCATCCAATAAACTCTTGCTGATCACCGGTGTCAGCAGCGGCTTTGGCCGCGCTCTTTCCGAACAGGCGCTGGCGCAAGGCCACCGCGTGGTCGGTACGGTCCGGAACGCGCAGGCTGCGCAAGCGTTCGAGGCCCTCTGTCCGGGGCGTGCCCACGCGCGCCTGCTCGACGTGACGCAATTCGATGCGATCGACAGTATGGTCGCGGAAATGGAAGCAGAGCTTGGTGCGGTCGATGTGCTGGTCAACAATGCCGGTTACGGCCACGAAGGCATCCTGGAAGAATCGCCGCTGTCGGACCTGCGCCGCCAGTTCGACGTCAATGTGTTCGGCCCGGTCGCCATGATCAAGGCCGTGCTGCCGTTCATGCGCGCACGCCGGCGCGGGCATATCCTCAATATCACCTCGATGGGCGGCTACATGACGATGCCCGGCATCGCCTATTACTGCGGCAGCAAATTCGCGCTCGAAGGCATCTCGGACGCGCTCGCCAGGGAAGTCCAGGCCTTCGGTATCGCCGTCACTGCCGTGGCGCCGGGCTCGTTTCGCACCGACTGGGCCGGCCGCTCGATGCAGCGCACCGCGCGCTCGATTGCGGATTACGACCCGCTGTTCGATCCGGTGCGCCATGCGCGCGAGGAAAAGAGCGGCAAACAGCCGGGCGATCCAGCCAGGGCCGCGCGCGCGATGCTGGCGGTCATCGACAGCGAAGCGCCGCCCACGCATCTGCTGCTGGGCAGCGATGCACTGCAACTGGTACGCGGCAAGCTCGATGAACTGCTGCGTCAGTTCCATGCATGGGAGGAGCTGACGGTCTCGACCGACGGCTGACATGGCGCCGGGCTTGCCGATGCGGCGCAACGCTGAAACGGCTCGGCTATAATCGCAACAGCCTCGCCAACGGTGGCGCGGCCGGATGACAAAGGCGGGCATGCACAAATTGATTTCCGAACTGGCCAGGCTGTACCTGGCCGATGGCCAGCAGGACACGGACGGCCAGCCATTGACGCCGGAGGTGCTGGCGCGCCAGGTGGCCGGCGGCCCGGCCGTCGCGGCCCAACTGGTCAATCAGGCAGGGCTGACGCGCACGCTGGTGCTGGAATTTGGCGGCAAGGGCGGCGGCGAAAAGCACTGGAGCGACTTGTGCGCGATTGCCAATGCGCTGCAGCATGAACTCGACCTGCCGGCGCCGGCTGTGAGCATTTCGGGGCGCAGCTCGTTCTATCTGTGGCTGTCGCTGGACAGCGCCGTGCCGGTGGCCCAGGCCAGCCAGTTTTTGCAACTGCTGCGTAAAGTCTTCCTGCCCGCCAGCACCGATATCCTGGCTACTGCGCCGGCCGCCTTGCTGGAATCGGTCGAACTGCCGCCGTGCCTGCAGCCGTCCGGTAAATGGGCGGCATTCATTCACCCCGGCATGGGCGCCTCGTTTGTTGACGAGCCGGGGCTGGACATGCCGCCGCCCCTGCACGCCCAGCTGGGGTTCCTGGAAAGCCTGCGCGGCATGACGGTCGCGCAGTTCGCCAGGGCACTGGCCACGCTGCAGCAGCATGCGGGCGTGGCGGCAGTGTCCGCTGCGGCACCGGCGTCGGTCGCTGCCGTGGTCAAGGCGCCGGCGCCAAGCGCTGGCCTGCTGCTGCAGGACGCCACCCTGGAAGATATCGTGCAGTGGCTGCATGCGCGCAATATCGAGCCGACGTTCCGGCACCGCCTGCCTTGAACGGGCTGGCCATGACGCCTGAGGCAGCCCTCGCCATGGTCGAGGCGCGCTTGCTGGGGCCGGAGTCGATTCCAGTCAGGATCAGGACGAGGATCGCCATTACGGATGTGGAGATTGCCGAGCTGTATGCGGCGCTCGATGTGCTGATCGTGCACTATCAGGACCAGGATGCGGTGCCGAAAACGCTGGCGGCCGCCTTTGTCGATATCTATAACGGTTTCGTGCAAAGGTTCGAGCAAGATGCAGAACAGGCGCGGCGTCTGGAAGACATGGCGATAGCCTTGCAGGACAAGGCATATCAGTTGCTTGGCGCCTGAGATGGCTAGCGCAGCGCGTGGAATCGCTCGGTTTCGAGTTGACGCTGCTGCTCGGCGCTTAGTTGCAGGGCCTCTACCCATCGCGGGATGGCTTCATTGCCCAGGCCAGGCGCCATAGTCAAAAACGCGACAGCGGGGCGCCAGAATTGCTGCTTCGAACAGGTTCCAAGCTTGATCAGCGCCTGATCCAGTCGTTCATGATGACGGTATGCAGATGTGCGGTAAAAATTGAACAGCGTCGAGAGCGTGGCGCAATACAGTTCCAGCGCTTCATCGTCAGCGTAATTGGTGGCCGGAAAAGAATCCAGGATCGTAAGTACATGCTGCGGAATTTCCGGCCCGCTCGATGACTCCCATTCTTTTAATGCCAGCCAGTCGCGCAATATCTGTTTTTGATCTGTCATTGTTTCAGGCTCTCGGGATATGAATGAAGGGCTTTTCAGTCATTGTAAGCCGCTCCATTCAATCATTGTGGCACGATATACCCTCCGCACCGTGCCTCGAACAATTGCCTCAGTTGCCGCGGCGGTGCCTTGCAAAAAATCTCATGGGGACATGAGCGCAAGTCCCATCTTTTTTCTGCGGGCATTCAAATTTCGAGTATCCAGGATGGGAGCGACTTTGTTGCTGCCATATTCGAACTCCGTGCCGTAGAGTTGAGGCTTTCCCTGTTTGACAAGGATCCGGTCTACAAGCCAGACGACATGCTTGTTGGGGATTTCTCCGCGGCCATTGGCTGCACTGATCATGTCGAAATATTTGGCTATGTCAGCGAAAAAAGTGGAACCGTTCTGACGTTGCTGAGGTCTAACCGATCAGGAATTTCCTTTCAGGAGACCATCATGCACCCAGTCCAGTGGCAGGCCTTCATCGAGCAGTTCTCGCAGTTGTCGCAGCGCCAGCGCCTGGCCGGCATCGCCCTGTTGCAGGACGGTACGGCGCAAGATGCCGCCATCGCCCTGATTGAGCAGACGGCGCAGGCCAGCCTGCAGTGTCCGGCCTGCGGTGCCACCCATATCCACCGGCACGGTCATGCCCATGGCTTGCAGCGCTATCGCTGCGTGCCCT
>NZ_DAMAGB010000073.1:0-19078 GCF_031995485.1 Janthinobacterium sp. | reverse complement strand
CGGCCTGCGAGCAGCTGGCGCATACGGGGATGCATGAGTTTTTGGTGGAGATGGGTGATCCGTGAGGTTCAACCGTGGGCCCCTCAGGGTCCGACCCCGGCATTTGCAGCTGGGGTTTAAGCAGGAAACTGCAATGTGAATGTCGTGGCCTGCGCATCGGATGCCACACCCGCACTCCCCCCATGCAACTGCATGATGGCCGCCACGATCGCCAGCCCCAGGCCGGTGGACGCGGCCGAATCGCTGCGGGCCGGATCGGCGCGGTAGAAGCGCTCGAACAGGTGCGGCAGGTGCTGCGCGGCAATCGCCGGCCCCCGATTCCCTACGCTCAATTCCATCCCTTCAGACACCCGCTGCGAGCGCAGCACGATGGTGCTGCCGGGCGCCGCATGGCGGATCGCGTTCGACAGCAGATTGCCCAGCGCGCGGCGCAGCAGTTGCGGCTCGGCCAGCACTTCGCCGCTGCCGTGGCAATCAAACGCCAGCTCGCGCTCTTCGGCCAGTCCTTCAAAAAAATCGGCCAGCCGCAGGAATTCGTCCTGCACCGGCAGGCTTTGCTTGACCAGCACCATCTCTTCCTGCTGCGCGCGCGCCAGAAACAGCATGCTGTCGATCATGCGCGACAGCCGTTCCAGTTCTTCCACATTCGACGACACCAGCTGTTCATATTCCGGACTGGTGCGCGGACGCGCCAGCATCACCTGGCTTTGCCCCAGCAGGTTGGTCACGGGCGTGCGAAATTCATGCGCGAGATCGGCCGAGAACTGCGACAGGCGCGCATAGCCTTCCTGCAGGCGTGCCAGCATGGCGTTGAGCGCGTGGATCAGCGGCAGCAGCTCGCTAGGCGCGCCGCGTGGATCGAGCTGCTGCTCCAGCTTGCCGGGCCGCACCAGCGCCGCATGGGCGGCAATCGCGCGCAAGGGCCGCAAGCCGCGCAGCAGCATGGCGCTGGCCAGCAGGGCCGCCACCAGCGCGCTGACGGCCACCGAGATGACGATCTGCCAGCGGTAGGCGGCAAACATGGCGCTGCGGTCGCCATACACCCTGGCCACCGTGATATCGGCCATCTGCGCCGGCATGCCGGTGCGGGCGCTGGCCGCCACCACGCGCGCAGGAAACCCGTCGCGGCTGGTCCAGCCGTGGATGGCGCTGGCGGAAACGGGCGCGTCGACCGCCACCGGTGTCGGCAGCGGCAAGGTTTCGCCATGCGGATTGACATCGATCAGGCGCGTGCCGTCGTCGCGCACGATGCGCACCAGCGAGTTTTCCTGCCCGCTCATGGTGTCGCGGAAATACTGCGGCCGCTCGCGGATAATGTCGAGCGTGCCCGCATTGCCCAGCAGCTGCTGGATCTGCCGCATTTTTCCCAGCAACAGGATGTCGTCGCGCCGTTCGATCTCCGCCACGAACGAGCGGTATAAATATACGCCCAGCCCGGCCGATACCAGCGCCACGATCAGCACGAACACCGCCGTCACGCGCAGGGTCAGTGAATGGCTCGCCTGCGCCAGTCTCATGCGCGCAGCTCGCAGACATAGCCCATGCCGCGCAAGGTATGAATCAGCTTGGGCTCGAACGGATCGTCGAGCTTGCTGCGCAGGCGGCGGATGGCCGCGTCGATCACGTTGGTGTCGGTCTCGAAATTAATGTCCCATACCTGCGAGGCGATGATCGAGCGCGACAGCACTTCACCCTGGCGCCGCGCCAGCAGGTGCAGCAAGCCGAACTCTTTCGCCGTCAGGGTGATGCGCTGGCCCTGGCGGCTGACCTTGCGTTTCATTACGTCGATTTCCATGTCGCCGATGCGGATCAGCTCGTCTTCGCGCGGCGGACCACGGCGCAGCAGGGTGCGGATGCGCGCCACCAGTTCGGCGAACGCAAACGGCTTGACCAAGTAATCGTCGGCGCCCAGCTCCAGCCCTTTCACGCGGTCCTGCACTTCGTCGCGGGCGGTCAGGAAAATCACCGGCACGTCCGCGCCGCCGTCCTGCAGCCGCAGCGCGCGCAGCACCTGCCAGCCGTCCATGAGGGGCAGCATCACGTCGAGCACGATCAGGTCGGGATGCTCTTCGCCGGCCATCTGCAGGCCGTCGCGGCCATTGCGCGCCAGGCTGACCGTAAAGCCGGACTCGCCCAGGCCGCGCACCAGATAGTCGCCCGTCTTCGGTTCGTCTTCGATTACCAGGATGCGCATGGCCGCTTTCGTCAGGGAGGATGGGCCATTTTACGCCGGGCGACGGCGCGCGCGGATGATAAAAATGTCATGCGGCTATCATCGTCGCGTAGGGCAGCGCTTGCCATACTGGCGGCTTCTTTTACAGGGAGCAGCATATGAAACACCTCGTATTGGCCGCTGGAATGCTGGGCCTGCTGGCCGGCCCGGCGCAGGCGCAATTGCAGACCGTCAGCGACCTGAGCTTGAACGCGGCGCAGCAACTGAGCGGCGCCGCCATGGCCGCTTGTCAACTCAAAGGCAGGCAGATCGTGGTGACCGTGCTCGACCGTGGCGGCAATATCGTCAGCGTGCAGCGCGCCGATGGCGTGGGGCCGCACAACACGGAAGCGAGCCGGCGCAAGGCGTATACCGCGCTGTCGACCAGAACCGATACGCAGACGCTGGCGACCAATGCCCGCGCCAATCCGGACGCCGCCAACCTCACCACCCTGCCCGAACTGCTGCTGCTCGGCGGCGGCCTGCCGTTGACGGCCAAGGGACACATCGTCGGCGCCATCGGCGTGGCCGGCGGTGGCGGCGCCCTCCATGACCGCGCCTGCGCGCAGGCGGCAATCGCCGCCATGCCCGAACTCGACCCAGCCATTTAATTTATAAAGGACACACCATGAAACGCCTGATCCCACTGACATTCGCACTGGCCTGCGCCGCTTTCTCCACCGCCGCGCTGGCCACCAATCCGCTCAGCGTGCATATCCTCGACCTGCAAAGCGGCACCCCGACGGCTGGCGTGACGGTCACTCTGGAACAAAAAACGGGTAACGACTGGAAGCAATTGGCCAGCGGCGTGACGAATGCGCAGGGCCGCATCGCGGAGATGTATCCGGCTGACAAGGCCATCGAAAAGGGCGACTACCGCATCGTGTTCAAGACGGGAGACCATTATGCGCGGCTGAAGCAGGAGACTTTTTTTCCGGAAATCCCGGTGCAGTTTCACATCGAAAAGACCGACCAGCATTACCATATTCCGCTGCTGCTCAGTCCTTTCGGCTTTTCCACCTATCGCGGCAACTGATCAGCCCAGCGACTTCGCGGTCTGGCCGAACAGCACGCTTTTCGCCTCATCGCTGACGGTCGGCTGCAGATTGATGTCGGCCGCGCGCGCATAGGCGCGCACGGTGGCGGGACGGGCGGCGATATCGGCAAACCAGCGCGCCAGGTGCGGAAAATCGGCCAGGTCCTGGCGCTGGCGCTTGTGCGGCACGATCCACGGGTAGATCGCCATGTCGGCAATCGTGTAGCTGTCGCCGGCCACATACGCGCGGTCGGCCAGGCGCTTGTTGAGCACGCCGTACAGGCGATTGGTTTCGTTCACATAGCGCGTGATCGCGTACTCGATCGGCTCCGGCGCATACTGCACGAAATGGTGGTTCTGGCCGGCCATCGGTCCCAGGCCGCCCATCTGCCAGAACAGCCACTGCATCACTTCCGCGCGTTCGCGCGCGTTCGATGGCAGGAACTGGCCGCTTTTCTCGGCCAGATACTGCAGGATGGCGCCCGATTCAAATAGCGGCAACGGCGCGCCACCGTCTTCCGGCGCCTGGTCGACAATGGCGGGAATACGGTTGTTTGGCGCGATGGCCAGGAACTCGGGCTTGAACTGCTCGCCCTTGCCGATAGCAACGGGAATCAGGTTATACGGAATGCCCGCTTCTTCCAGGAACATCGTGACTTTGTGCCCGTTGGGCGTGGTCCAATAGTACAGATCGATCATCGTGGTCTCTCAGGTCAGGGTGGCAGGCGGCGCCGATATTGTCGCGCCGCAACTGGTGTGCATGGATATAATGCCACGTAAGCGGAAAACAAGCCGGGGGCCGCAGCGTCCCGTCCAGCCCCGAGAACCATCAACGAAAGCCGACCATGCGCAAACTCCTGATCGTCACGCTATGCCTGCTGTTGTCGGGCTGTGTCAAAGATTTCGCCATCTTCATGATCGATGGCCAGGAGCATTCATTGACGGTGCGGCGCCAGCAAAACTACTTCTGGCAGGACACGGTGGAAGTCCAATTGATGGCCACCAACCTGCCGCAATGCCAGCGCCTGCATACGCTGTCGCTCGACACGCTGGCCGACGACGTGACGGTCGATGTGTTTTCGGCCGGCGATGGCGTGTGGAACATCCGCATGGGCGACCAGCTGTGGCAGGCGGAAACCAATACCTGCAACAGCCTGGTGGAAATGGAAAACGATCCGAAAGCCGACCTGGGCCAGCCCGTCGGCAAGTTCGAGGTGGTCGATGAGCAGCTGGCGTTCGTGCCAGCGCCGCAGGCCGCGGCGCCGGCGCAATAAACTAGACCCGCGCCAGCTTGCGCACCGGCGCCTGGCCGATACGCGCCGCCGGTTTCGATTGCGCCAGGCGCGGCGCGCCCGCTTCATGCGTGGACAATTTGAAACGCGATACCAGCTGCGCCAGCACGGCCGCCTGGTCCTGCATGCTGCCAGCGGCCGCGGCGGCCTGCTCGACCAGCGCCGCATTCTGCTGCGTGACCGAATCCATTTCCGAAATCGCCTGGTTTACATGGCCGATGCCCGTGCTCTGCTCGTGCGACGCGGCCGTGATGTCGGCCATGATGTCGGTCACGCGCGAGACGCTGGCGACCACCTGATCCATCGTCGTGCCGGCCTGCGCCACCAGCGTGCTGCCGGCCGCGATGCTGTCGACCGAGGCGCCGATCAGCGCCTTGATTTCCTTGGCCGCTGCCGCCGAGCGCTGTGCCAGGTTGCGCACTTCCGAGGCCACCACCGCAAAGCCGCGGCCCTGCTCGCCTGCCCGCGCCGCTTCCACGGCCGCATTCAGCGCCAGGATATTGGTCTGGAACGCGATGCCGTCGATCACGCCGATAATATCGACGATCTTGCGCGACGAGGCGTTGATGGTGTCCATGGTGCCGATCACCTGCGCCACCACGGCGCCGCCCTGGCGCGCCACTGCCGAAGCTGATTGCGCCAGTTCATTGGCCTGCACCGCGTTGCCCGTGTTTTGCGTCACGGTCGAGGTCAGCTCTTCCATCGAAGCGGCCGTTTCTTCGAGCGAGCTGGCCTGCATTTCGGTGCGCGCCGACAGGTCCATATTGCCGCTGGCGATCTCGCTCGACGCGGTGGCGATCGTCTCGGCGCTGTGGCGGATTTCGCTGATGGCGGTGGCCAGGTTGGCCTGCATGGTTTTCATCGCATACAGCACGCTGTGGCGGTCGTTGGCGTGCGTGTGCACGTCCACGCTGAGGTCGTTGTCGGCAATCTTGCCGGCCACGTCGGCCGCATATTCGGGGTCGCCGCCCAGCGCATGGCGCAGGCTGCGGTTGATCATCACCACCACGCCGCCGAGGAACACGCAGACCAGCACCAGCAGGCCCAGCGAAGTCAACAGAGTCTGGCGAAACGCGGCGTCGATATCGTCCATGTACACGCCAACCACCAGGGTCCAGCTCCACGGTTTGTAGGCCACCACGCGGCTGAGCTTGGGCTCGGGATTTTTCTGGCCGGGACGGGGAAAGTGGTAGCGCACAAAACCCTTGCCGGTGTCACTCTTGCCGACCGCCACGATGTCGCGGTACAGATAGGTGCCGTTGGCGTCCTTGAAATCAATCATGTTCTTGCCGTCCGTCTGCGGCGCGGCCGGGTTCATGACCACCACCGCATCGAGATTGATGATCGACAGATAGCCGGTCTCGCCGAAGCGCATGCTTTTGATGACGGCGGTAGCCTGCTTCTGCGCTTCCGCGGTGGTGAGCGCGCCGCTGGCGGCCAGCTCGCCGAACATCTTGACGGCGCCCAGGCCCAGATCGGCGGCGTTAGCCAGGTCGGCGCTGCGCTCTTCGATGCGGATCTTGCGCACCTCGTAGGCGTTATAGACAAAGATGACCGAAATACACAGCAGGCTGCAAATCAGGGGGATCCACAACTTCTGTTTGAACGACAGTTTATTCATGCGAGTCTCCAACTTTGGTGTTTTTTTGCAGCGACATGGGCCGTTCCGCTGGCGTGGCAAAGGCACGCGAATGCGGCGGCGCCGGCACTCTGGCGGCGCCGTTCGGACGTGTCCAGCATACGCCTCAACTGTCTTTATTTACAATGCCCATGAGCAAGGATTTTTTGCCGGTGTTGTTAATGCGTTGCAGGCAAACCGGCAATATGGAGAGAAAGAAAACTGTGGCAGAATGCGCGTCTGCAACGCTGCTCACGAAACGCTGTTCAAGAAAGAAATGCATGACCAAGAACGAAGCCATGAAACGCATCAACGACCGCCTGGGCAAACCCGCCCTGACGGACAAGAACACGCATTTTTCCAGCGTCACCAACTATGGCACGGACGAGGGCTGGTGGCTGAAGATCCCGTTCCTGACGTTCAAGCAGGAACTGCATTTCATCCTCAACAATGAAAAGACCAAGAGCTTCCAGCACCTGAAGATCGGCGCCAACCAGATCCTCAGTCCGGGCATGAAGTTCCGCAGCACCGACGGCGCGGCCGACGCCTTCATGTCGGCCTCGGCGCCGAAGCGGCTGATCGATCTGCTGGACGGCGGCAGCAAATACAATTTCACCAAACACCTGGTCAGCGAATACCGTTATTAAACCCAACGGCTGAAGTGCCGGGGTCGGACGGGGGCGCCGAGACCCTGAGGGGCCGACCGCGGAATTTGCCGTTAGGGGGAAAGCAATAAAAAAAGGCGGCATCGCGCCGCCTTCTGCCTGCATCTGGCGTGAAATCAGCTTTCGCGCGCCAGTGCCAGGAACTCCGTGCGCATTGCCAGGTTCGGCTGCAATTCGCCCAGCATGGCCGAGGTGATGGTCTCTTCGCCCGGCGTGCGGATGCCGCGGCTTTCCATGCACAGGTGACGGCAGCGCACCACCACGCCGACCGCTTTCGGCTCCAGCACTTCCATCAGCGCATTGGCGATCTGCATCGTCATGCGTTCCTGCACCTGCAGGCGCTTCGAGAAGCAATCGACCAGGCGCGTCAGTTTCGACAGGCCGACGATTTTGCCGTTTGGCACATAGCCGATGGTGGCCTTGCCGAAGAACGGCGCCAGGTGGTGTTCGCAATGGCTGTAGACGGGAATGCCGCGCACGACGATCAGTTCGTTGTACTGTTCCGCGCCATCTTCAAACGCTTTCAGCAGTTCCACCGGGTCCTGGCCGTAGCCCGAGGTCCAGTGTTTCCACGCTTTTGCCACGCGGGCCGGAGTTTCCAGCAAACCGGGGCGCTGCGGATCTTCGCCTATGCTGGTGATCAGGCGACGCCAGTCGTCTTCGGTGAATTCTTGCGACATGCTTGCATCCTAAAATTTTCAATTGCCGACAGTATATAGAAAAGTGGGCCTGCTGCTTTGGCCGGCCGGCTTTTACTGCGGCTGCGGCGGCCGGTGTGCCTGTACCAATAATGCCGAAATCGACACGCTCGACGTCGCTTCCGGCCACACATCGCCGGGCCCGAACCAGCGCGCCTCGGCGATCTCGTTCTCGTCCAGGCGGATTTCGCCATCGAGGTAGTCGGCGGTAAACGCCAGCATCAGCGAATGGGGAAACGGCCACGACTGGCTCATGAAATATTGCAGGTTATGCACGCGCAAGCCCACCTCTTCCATCACCTCGCGGTGCACCGCTTCTTCCAGCGATTCGCCTGCCTCCAGGAAGCCGGCCAGCGGACTGTAGCGCTGTGACGGCGAATGCTTGTGCAGCGCCAGCAGCACCTGGTCGCCCTTGCGGATCAGCACCATCATGGCCGGCGAAATGCGCGGATACGCCATCATGCCGCAGCCCAGGCACTTGAAACAGCGCTCGCCCGGCAGGCGCACCATCGGCGTGGCGCACACGCCGCAATAGCGGTGCGTGCGTGCCCATTCGGCCAGTTGCACGGCGCGGCTGGCCAGGCCGACAAAACCGTCGTCGAGCACATTGAACAGGGTGCGCAAGCCGCGCCATTCCAGGCTGGCGTCCGGCAAGGCCTCATCGTCGGCCCAGAGGGTCTGGCAATAGCGGCCCTGCCACAGGCCCACGGGCTGGGCGCGCGTCAGGTCGAGGCCAAGCGCGGCAACCTGCTGGGCTGCCGGCAGTGCCAGGTCCGCCGCGCGCAGCAGCAGGCGGCCGCGGTGAAAAATGAAGGTGAGTGTGTCCGCTGGCAATGGTGCCGGCACGGGCGCATCGATCAGGGGAACAAAGGAAGAGGGAGTTTCGAGCATGCTGCACCGGTGTCTAAGAAGAATGTTCATCATACTCCGGCGCAAGTTCGCGTGCGTGATAGCACCGGGCCATGCGGGTTTGCAAGAGCCCATGCGGAAATAACGGCGTTTTTTTAAAGTGCATCCAAACGTTGCGTTAACGCGACGTAAACAAGACTGATAACGATTCTCATTTACGTAAACGTGGTCGATTATTACAATGACACTCGATCCGATTTCAAGCCAGTGCGCATGCGGCCGCAGCGCCAGCCAGAAACCTATACAGAATCACCTACCCTGACCCCAACGAGAGAGCAAGATGGCAATCAAGAGCCGCAAACACGTCCAATCCCGCTTCAACCAGCATGTCGGCGCCGCCCTGGCCGTCATGCTGCTGCCCGTCGCAGCACAGGCCGCAGATCCTGCCGGCCAGAGCGCACCGGCATCGCAACAAATGCTGAACGAAGTCACTGTCGTTGGCGCCAAGGAAAATGATTTCAAGGCCGACAAGGCCTCGTCGCCAAAATACACGGAAGCACTGGTCAACACGCCGCAAACCATCGTCGTGATCAAGAAGGAACTGATCGAACAGCAAGGCGCGCTGACGCTGACCGACGCCCTGCGCAATACGCCAGGCGTGGGTACCTTCTTCCTGGGCGAAAACGGCAATACGAATACGGGCGACGCGGTCTACATGCGCGGCTTTGACGCCTCGAGCAGCATCTATGTCGACGGCGTGCGCGACATCGGCTCGATCTCGCGCGACGTGTTCAATATCGAACAGATCGACGTGCTGAAAGGCCCGGCCGGCACCGACAGCGGCCGTGGTTCGCCGACCGGTTCGATCAACCTGGTCAGCAAGACGCCGAACCTGGAAAACAGCATCAATTCGCTGATCACCGTCGGCAGCGGCAAGCAGAAACGCGCCACCGCCGACTGGAACCGCGTGATCGACACCGATTCGGGCACCGCCTTCCGCCTGAACCTGATGAAACAGGACAGCGGCAATCCGGCACGCGACGAAGTCAAGAACGAACGCTGGGCGATCGCCCCATCGGTGACGTTTGGCCTGGGCAAACCGACCCGCGTCACCGCCAGCTTCCTGCACGTCGACCAGGACAACGTGCCGGACGGCGGCGTGCCGACCATCGGCCTGCCAGGCTATGTCACGCCCGACAATCCTGCCACGCCGGCGACCTATCGCCCTTACATCAGCAGCGCGGCGAAGGTCGATCCGAAGAATTTCTACGGCCTGTCGTCGGACTATGACAAGGTCAAGGCCGACATGTTTACCGTCAAGGTCGAGCACGACTTTTCGCCGGATGTAAAACTGTTGAATACCACGCGCTGGGGCAAGACCAAGCAGGATTACCTGCTGTCCGCTTTCATGGGTTCGGCCGCCAATCTGGTGACCAACAATGCAGCGCTGGGCGCGGTGCCGTCCAATCCATCAACCTGGCTGCTGGCGCGCTCGAACCGCACCATCAAGGATCAGAAAAACACCATCCTGACCAACCAGACCAATGTCACGGCCCTGTTCAACACCGGCGCCATCAAGCACTCGGTAATCGGCGGCGTGGAATTCACGTCCGAGAAACAGACCAACTACAGCTATGTCGCCGCCAGTCTGGGCGCCAGCACGGTGGCTGCCGCCACGCGTACGATTCCGCTGGCCAACCTGTACAACCCGAACCCGAACGAAAGCACGACGGTCTTCAGGCCGGTGCGCAGCGGCGCGGTCACGGACGGCCAGATCGACACGCAGAGCGCGTATGTGTTCGACACCCTGAAATTCAATGATCAATGGCAAATCAGCGGCGGCGTGCGCGCTGACCATTTCAACACGAAATACAATGCGATCGCCTTGCAAACGGCCGTGACCGCACCAGCGCCACAACTGATTCCGGTCGGCACGCCGATCGGTACCAGCCTGTCGCTGAGCGATACTGTGTACAACGGCAAGATTTCGGCCATGTACAAACCGACGCCGGACAGCAGCGTGTACGCCCTGTACTCGACCTCGAAAGCGCCGCCCGGCACCAACTTCACGCTGAGCACGGCAGTCAGCAGCGCGCAGAACCTGAGCTACGATCCGCAGGAAACCACCACCAAGGAAATCGGTACCAAGTGGGACTTCCTGAAGCAGAAACTGGCCTTCACGGCAGCGCTGTACCAGACCGAAGTGAAAAACGAAGTGGAACAGGATCCGGTTGACCTGATCTACTACCAGAACGGCAAGAAGCGCGTGCAAGGCGTGGAAATCGGCGTGGTCGGCGAAGTGATGAACAACTGGCTGGTCAGCGCCGGCTACACCCGCATGAACACCAGCGTGGAATCGGGCCGCGTGGTCACCGCCAGCGGCATCAACAACCTGAGCTACACGCCGAAACAGGCGTTCACCAGCTGGACCTCGTACACCTTCCCGTTCGGCCTGAAGATCGGCGGCGGCGGTCGTTATGTCGGTGAAATGCTGCGCGGCACCGATGGCGCCCTGGGCACCCCGGCCCGCATCGATTCGTACTGGGTCTTCGACGCGATGGCAACCTACAGCGTCAACAAGAACCTGGACCTGCAGCTGAACGCCTACAACCTGGCCGACAAGACCTATGTTGCAGCGATCAACAAGAGCGGCTACCGCTACACGCCAGGCCAGCCACGTTCGTTCAGCCTGACGGCCAACGTCAAGTTCTGATGCACGGTTGAGTCTGCTTTAACCGCAGTACCGAAAGGCCCCGTTACGTGCGGGGCCTTTTTTATTGTCCTGATAATCTTGTCTTTTTAATCCAGGGAAGCTGTATGAAAACTCATACAGCCGGGGCTGGCCGCGTCCAATTTTTTGCGCAAAGCATGGGCTTCTGCTACATCCTGACAACAAAAAAGCGCATTGAAATCAACGCCTTAATAAGTTCTGTACCAAAAGTCATTTTCAGGCATATCCTTTGCTAAGTAGTGACTTTGCAGCAAATAAACGCTGGCATGCAAGAGCTTGTTTTACGGCAACATTCCTTCCAAGCTTAAGTTGCTCGCTATCGATAATCCGCTCACAGCGGCGCTTTACTGGAGGAGTCACCAATGAAAAAGAAACGGCCATTAACCCTGTACATCCTGATTGCCATGATTTTGGGCATTCTGGTGGGCTACGCCTGCAACACCACATTCCCGGACGAGAAGGTCAGCGCGCAAATTGCGGGCAATATCTCCATCGTTACCGATATTTTCCTGCGCCTGATCAAGATGATCATTGCGCTGCTGGTGTTCTCCACGCTGACGGTCGGCATCGCCCACATGGGTGACGGCAAGACAGCGGGCCGCATCGGCCTGAAAGCCATGTGCTGGTTCCTGGTCGCCTCGCTGGTGTCGCTGGCGCTGGGCATGGTGCTGTCGAACATCATGCAGCTGGGCACCAACCTGGGCTTGCCGCTGCCGGACGTGCATGCGTCCACCAATCTGAAAACAGCCGCCTTCACGATGAAAGACTTCTTCACCCACCTGGTGCCGAAGTCGCCGATCGAAGCGATGGCCAACAATGAAATCCTGCAAGTGCTGGTGTTTTCCATCTTCTTCGGCGGCGCGCTGGCCGGCCTGGGCGAATCGGGCAAGGCGCTCACCAACGTGATCGACCAGCTGGCGCAAGTCATGCTGCGCATTACCGGCACCATCATGAACCTGGCCCCGCTGGCCGTGTTTGCCGCGATGGCGTCGGTGGTCACCACCCACGGCCTGGGCGTGCTGGTCACGTTCGCCAAATTCATGGGCGGCTTCTATGTCGGCCTGATCTGCCTGTGGGCGCTGCTGGTCGGCGCCGGCTTCGTGGTGATTGGCCCGCGCATCTTCAAGCTGGTCGGCCTGATCCGCGAACCGTTCCTGCTGGCTTTTTCGACCGCCAGCTCGGAAGCGGCCTATCCGAAACTGCTGACGGCGCTCGACCAGTTCGGCGTGGACCGCAAGATTTCCAGCTTCGTGATGCCACTGGGCTACTCGTTCAACCTGGACGGCTCGATGATGTACTGCACCTTTGCCGTGCTGTTCATTGCCCAGGCCTACGGCATCGACCTGTCGATCGGCACCCAGATCACCATGCTGCTGCTGCTGATGCTGACCTCGAAAGGCATCGCCGGCGTGCCGCGCGCCTCGCTGGTGGTGATTGCCGCCACCTTGACGCAATTTAATATCCCGGAAGCAGGCCTGCTGCTGCTGATGGGCGTGGACCAGTTCCTCGACATGGGCCGTTCGGCCACCAACGCGGTCGGCAATGCCGTCGCCACGGCGGTCGTTGCCAAGTGGGAAGGCGGCCTGGCCACCGAAGAAGAAGCGGCGGCAGCCAATGCCGCCAACATGAATACCGAAAGCCATTGGGGCGAAGCAGATCACGCTAACAAGGCTTAAACCGATGGCCCGCCACAAGCGGGCCATTTATTTAATCTCAATGTTGAGTAACAAGCAGTCGGGCAGTGCGATCAGTAGTTAACCTTAATCAGAGAGATTTTCATGAAAAAAGTCCTGTTTACCTTAATGGCTCTCGGTGCTTCGTGCACCGCCCTGGCGCAATCGAGCGTCACCGTCTACGGCGTGGCCGATGCCGGCCTGGTCGTCGACAAGGACGCCGCCGGCGACCGCCTGACGCGCGTCGCTTCCGGCGTGGCGTCCGGCTCGCGCATCGGCTTCAAGGGCAAGGAAGATCTGGGCAACGGTTTGTCCGCCCTGTTCGTGCTGGAAGGCGGTTTCAATATCGACACCGGCACGTCGGGCCAGGGTGGCCTGCTGTTCGGCCGCCAGGCCTACGTGGGCCTGTCCGGCAAGGGCGGCACCGTCACCCTGGGGCGCCAGTATTCGCCCTACTACCTGGCCCTGCGCGACGTGGCCGACCCGTTCGTGATCGGCCTGGCCGGTACCGCCTCGAACATCATGGCCACCAATATCCGCGTCGACAACATGGCGCAGTACAGCACGCCGACCTGGAACAAGCTGTCGGCCGATGTGGCTTACGGCTTTGGCGAAGTGGCTGACGACAATGCGAAAAACCGCAGCATGGGCGCCGCCGTGCATTACATCGACGGCCCGCTGAACCTGACGCTGACGCACCACCGCAAGGAAAATGCGCTGGCCACCGCGCAGACGCGCAACAGCCTGCTGGCCATGCGCTATGACTTCGGCGTGGCGCAAGCCAACCTCGGCTACGCCGACAACCGCGCCCTTGACGACAGCAAGAGCAATGACCTGCTGCTGGGCGTGAGCGTGCCGTTCGGCGCCACCAAGCTGGTCGCGTCGTATATCCGCCACAACGACAAGAGCAACCTGAACCGTGACGCCCAGCAATGGGCCATCGGCGCCTACTACGCGCTGTCCAAGCGCAGCGACCTGTACACCGGTTACGGCCATATCAGCAACAAGAATGGCGCCACGTTTGTTGTTGGCAATGCGACCGACAACGGTACCGGCAACTCCGGCTTCAACCTGGGCATGCGCCACCTGTTCTGACGCACGCGCAGTATTCAGCACGGGCCGCCGGATGCATTCCGGCGGCTTTTTTCATTTATGCGCACGCCTTGATGCGATACTGTGGCCTCCTGCAAGTTGACACCCGATCATGAATAACAGCAGTATCCCTCTTCCTTCCTGGCGCCAGCGCCTGGCGCAACGTTCGGCCCGCAAAGCGCTGGCCTGGAGCGTGGTGCTGGCCGCCTGCCTGGCCATCGTCTGGCTCGTGTATTTCTGGACCGAACGCCTGGCCATCGGCAAGCTGCAGGCCAGCGGCGCGCAGCGCCTCGAGGTGTATGTCAGCAGCCTGGAAAATGCGCTGGAAAAATACGACTTCCTGCCCAAGACGCTGGAACTGAACCGCGACGTGATCCGCCTGCTGCAGCATCCGGACGACCCGGTGCTGGTCGACACCGTCAACAACTACCTGGAGCAGATGAATGCCCAGGCCAAGTCGTCCACCATCTTTATCAGCAACCTCGATGGCAATACGCGCGCGGCCAGCAACTGGCAGCAGCCCGACAGTTTTATCGGCGACAATATCGCCTTTCGCCCGTATGCCCAGGATGCGCTGCGCGGCACGCCGGGCCGCTTCTATGGCGTGGGCACCACGCGGCTCGAACCCGGTTATTTCTTCGCCCACGGCATCTATCAGAATGGCCGCATGCTGGGCCTGGCTACCGTCAAGCTGAACCTGGAAAACCTGGAAAAGCGCTGGGTGCAGGGCGCCGACAAGGTGATGCTGGCCGACGAGCACGGCGTGATTTTTCTCAGCTCGATGCCGGACTGGAAATACAAGACGCTGGCGCCGCTGTCGCCGGCCGTGGTGGAAGAAATCAACCGCACGCGCCAGTATTATTCGAAGCAGCTGGAACCCATCCCGTTCCTCTCCGACCGCCAGCTGGGCAACGGTGCGCGCGTGATCAGCGTGCGCGAGCAGGAACGGGCCGATGCGCCGCAAAAGACCACGTCGAGCGTGATGACGCAGATCAAGCTCAAATCGCCCAATGGCTGGACCTTTATCTACCTGTCCGACCTGGCGCAAGCGAAAGCCAGCGCCCGCTCGGCGGCGGCATTTTCCGGCGTGCTGCTGGGTTTTTTCATGCTGCTGTTCTTTTACCTGCGCCAGCGGCGCGCGGCCGTGGCGCAAAAGCTGCGCGCGCGCGAAGACTTGCAGCACGCGTATGACAATCTGGAAACCATGGTCGAGGAACGCACCTCGGAACTGAACGCCATGACGCAAAGCCTGAGCCAGGAAATCGAGGTGCGCAGCAAGGCCGAACAAAAACTCCATATCACGCAAAACGAGCTGTTCCAGGCCGGCAAGATGGCCGTGCTGGGGCAGATGTCGGCCAGCATCACGCACGAACTGAACCAGCCTTTGACGGCGCTGCGCACCATGTCCGACAACGCCGTGATCCTGCTCGAGCGGGGCCGGCTTGATGACGCCCGCCGCAACCTGGCGAAGATATCGCAGATCGCCGCGCGCATGGGCGCCATTACGGGCCAGCTGAAAGTGTTTGCGCGCAAGTCGACCACCAGCCTGACCTCGGTCTCGATTCCGACCGCGATCAGCAATGCGCTGTTCCTGGTCGAGCGGCGCTTGCAGGTGGAAAACGTGCGCTTTACCCTGCAGCTGCCGCCCGACGATATTTTCGCCATGTGCGAAAGCAACCGCCTGGAGCAGGTGCTGGTGAACCTGTATGCCAACGCGCTCGACGCCATGAACGGCAGCGACGTGCGCAGCCTGCGCGTCACCGTCGAGTGCAAGGCGCCGCTGGTCCTGATCCATGTGGCCGACACGGGGCCGGGCCTGTCGAGCGAAGTGTACGAACACCTGTTCGAGCCGTTCTTTACCACCAAGCCGCAGGGCCTGGGACTGGGGCTGGGGCTGGCCATTTCCGAACAGATCACGCGCCAGTTCGGCGGCGTGCTGCGCGCCGACAACGCCCCGGGCGGCGGCGCCATATTCACCATCGAGTTACAGATGGCAACGCAGGAGGAGAAGCATGTTTGATGGTTTGAAAGTGTTGCTGGTCGAGGACGATCCCACCGTGCGCGAAGGCAGCGAGCAGGCGCTGCAGCTGGCCGGCCTCGATGTGCTGGCGTTTCACTCGGCCGAGCTGGCCTATAAGCTGCTCACGCCCGACTTTCCCGGCATCGTGGTCAGCGACGTGCGCCTGCCCGGCATGAGCGGACTCGAATTGCTGCAGGCGGTCAAGCTGCTCGACGCCAACCTGCCCGTGATCCTGGTGACCGGCCACGGCGATATCACGATGGCGGTGCACGCGATGCGCACCGGCGCCTACGACTTCATCGAAAAGCCGTATTCATCGGAGCAGCTGGTCGACGTGATCCTGCGCGCGCTGGAAACGCGGCGCCTGATGCTGGAAGTGCACAGCCTGCGCCGCCAGCTGGAGGACGGCGGCGGCATCGAATCGCGTTTGCTGGGCAACTCGCAGGCGATGCGCGATATCCGCCGCCTGATCCTCGACGTGGCCGACGAACCGGCCGACGTGCTGATCTATGGCGACACGGGCACCGGCAAGGAAATGGTGGCGCGCTGCCTGCATGACTTCAGCCACCGCCGCAAGCACAACTTCGTGGCCGTCAACTGCGGCGCGATTCCCGAGAGCATTTTCGAGAGCGAAGTGTTCGGCCATGAAACGGGCGCATTTACGGGCGCGGCCAAGCGGCAGGTGGGCAAGATCGAGCATGCCGACCACGGCACGTTTTTCCTCGATGAAATCGAAAGCCTGCCGCTGTCGCTGCAAGTCAAATTGCTGCGCGTGTTGCAGGAACGCTATATCGAACGGCTGGGTTCGAACATCCCCACGCCGGTCGATGTGCGCGTGGTGGCGGCCGCCAAGCTGGACCTGGAAGACATGTCGCGCCAGCAGAAGTTTCGCAGCGACCTGTATTACCGGCTGAACCTGATCGTGCTGCATTTGCCGCCGCTGCGCGACCGGCGCGACGATATTCCGATGCTGTTCGAACATTTCGTGCTGGCCGCCGCCACCCGCTACAACCGTGCCGCGCCGATGGTGTCGAGCGCGCAGATGCGCAACCTGATGGCGCATGGCTGGCCCGGCAATGTGCGCGAACTGCGCAATATCGCCGACCGCTTCGTGCTGGGCATTGCCGGCGGCGCCTCCAGCCTGCTGGGCGCGGCCGGTGACGCCGTTCCCCTGTCGCTGGCGGAACAGGTGAACGGCTTCGAGCGGGCGCTGATCGAACAGGAACTGCGCACCTATGCCGGCAACGTCAGCGAAGTGAGCAATGTGCTGGGCCTGCCGAAGCAGACGCTGTATCACAAGATGCAGAAATATAACCTGGTGGCCGAAGAGTTCAGGTAGCCAGCCCCACCCGGCCGCTGCGCAAGGGCACCACCCACTCCGGCCGGCCGTTGGCCAGCGCCAGCTGCGCGGCCGCTTCCCAGTCGTAGTCCACCTGGTGGAACTGTGCGCGCCAACGTCCTTGCGCATCGTTTTCCACGATGGCGTAGCGCGCGTGCGGCGTGCCGTTTTCCATTACATGCGGATACAGGTGGTCGTCGTCATACGCCTGCAGGCCCACGCTGCCCGGATTGACGACCAGCCGCCCGCCGGGCAGTTGCACCGCGCGCGGCATATGCGTGTGGCCGCACAGGATCAAGGCAGCATCGACATCGCTGGCACGCTGCGCCGCCTCGTCCGGCGTGGCCGCGCGGCTGCCCTGCGGCGTGACGGTGTCCAGAAAATACACGAGGTCGCTGGCGGGCGTGCCATGCACCAGCAGAACATCGTGGCGCAGGCGCAAGCTGGCGGGCAGCGCTTCTATCCACGCCAGCTGCTGCGGCAGCAACTGCGCCCGCGCATATGCATCGGATACACCCATGCGTGCCGGGTCGCCCAGCAGCTGGCGTTCGTGGTTGCCGCGGATGGTCGGCAGCGCCAGCGCCATCAGGCGCGCCGCCGTCTCGCGCGGCTGCAAATGGCCCGAGACGATATCGCCGAGGTTGACAATGACATCGGCGCCGCGCCGCGCGATATCGGCCAGCACGGCCTCGAGCGCGGCAAGATTGCCGTGGATATCGGATATGGCGGCAATTTTCATGCTGTTCCCCTATGGTAGGACTAGTCTGACGCAAAGTTGAGACGTGCGGCTACATGAGCAATATGTAGCAATTGATACTATTTCCGCATTGCACTGTCGAGCTAACGCTGCGGCGGTATTACCCATCACCAGAGGAGATTTCCATGTTTGCCACGTCCACATCCACCCGCCTGTCGCCACCACGCCTGCGCCATCTTGCCATGCGCAGCGCCATGTTGCTGGGGATCGTGGGCGCGGCGGCGGCCGGTACCACCGCGCATGCGGAACCTTCCGTGGCGCTGGACCGCGCCAGCATCTCCCTGGGCGCATTTTATGCCGACCCGCGCATCAATATCGGCGCCGACACGCAGTTTGGCCGCCTCGATGCGCCGGACTCCAATCCTGACCGCACTACCATTCCACGCGTCAAGGCCGACCTGCTGATCGGCGACCGCCATGGCCTGTCGTTCGACTACTACCGCTACGACAAGAACTATACGCCGACCCTGTCCGGCCAGACCATCATCAACGGCCAACCGGTGACCGGCACCGCCACGGCCGACGCCGACCTGCAGCTGGACCTGGCCAAGCTGGCCTACAAATGGTGGATGGGCCAGGAAAAGGATACCTTCGGCATCGGCCTGGGCGCCGCCTACTACAGCGCCAAGCTGGAAGGCTCGGCCACCGGCCTGGTCAATGGCGTGAGCGCCACCGCGCGCGACTCGGTCAGCGAACACGCGTATGCGCCATTGCTCGAACTGGCATGGCGCCATGCCTTCACGCCGGAAGTACGCATGTACATGGAAGCGTCCGGCATCAAGAAAAACGGCGGCAAGATCAATGGCCATATCTACGGCGGCAATATCGGCGTCGAATGGTTCCCGTTCAAGAATGTCGGTTTCGTGGCCGACTACGGCATCTCGAAAATCCAGCTGCACCGCGACAGCAACCGCGACGCCGACCTCAATATCCGCCTGACCGGCCCATCGGCTTACGTCAAGATGCGTTTCTGATCCCCATCGTATCGCTTCCCGAATCCCCGCCGCGAGCGGGGATTTTTTTGGCTATGTCACCATCAAATGTGGAAAGCTTCCCATGGTGGCCTTGAGCAAGCTTGCTGGCGAGATGATTCTCC
>NZ_DAMAGB010000072.1:0-20392 GCF_031995485.1 Janthinobacterium sp. | reverse complement strand
ATGCAGCACGCCGGCAAATTGCGGTCCCAGGGTATTGAGCTGCGGCGCGTCGAGTTTCCAGTTCAGCTTGTCGTTCGCACCGCCCAGCGCGCCCTTGGCGACCAGGCTGTTGGGGCCCAGGCGCAGTTCCACATCGGCATTGTCGACGCGCTTAGCCGTCGCCGTCAGCTTGGCGTAGCCGGCCAGCGGGGCGTTCTGCAAGGTCGATTCGCGCAGCGCCAGCGTCAAGGCCAGGCGCCAGTCGGCGCTCAGGTTGCCGCTGCCGTTGAAGTCGGCATTGATATTGCCAACTGGCAGGTCGCCAAACGCGGCGGGATTGACCTTTTGCAAGGTGCCGGCCATTTTCACTTCCGGCGCCTGTTTGGGACCGGTCAGGCCCACATCGCCGCTGGCGTGGATCACGCTGTCGGGGGCAGGGCGCTTGGAGCCGGACAGGCCCAGGCCTTTCGCGTCGGCCACAAAAGTCGTGCGCGGTTCTTTCATGGTGCCTTGCACCACGCCGCTGGCCAGTACCGCGCCGACCAGGTTGCCCTGCACGGCGGACAGTTGCCGTGCATCGACATTCCAGTTCAGCTTTTCGCCGGCGCCGCCAAAGTTGCCTTTGGCCGCGATGGTGTTCTTGCCCAATGCCAGCTGCACGTCGATGCCGCTGAAGTGGGCGGCGTCGGCCGTCAGCTTGCCCTTGCCGGACAAGGGCTGGTCGAGCAGCTTGCTGGGGCGTACCGTAAAGTCGGCATTGGCCAGCCACTGCGGCGCCACGTGGCCATGCGCGCGCACGTCGAGGTTCAGGTCGGCCACGGGAAACGCGCCGAAATCGGCCGGGTTCAGGCGGCTGGTGCTGGCGACGGCCTTGAACGGCTGGTCATCCTTGAGGCTGATCTGGCCGCTGGCGTTGATGCTGCTCTTGCCCGCTTGTAAAGTTGCTTTGCTGAGGTTCACCAGCGAATCGGCCAGGGTCGCTTCCAGGTCCAGGCGCAGCCTGGCTTCGCCCAGTTTGGCGCGCACGGTCTGCGTCTTGCCGTCGCTGTCGAGCGTGATGTCGCCGGCGATGCTGGTGCTGTTGATGCTGCTGTAGATCTGCTGCAGGTCGATTTTGTCGGTATGCAGCGCCACTTTCGCCTGGCCGATGCCGGCGTCGGGCGCATCGCGGTCCACCTTGCCGCTACCGGTAAATTTGCCGGCCTTGCCGAAGTCGATGATGGCGGACTCCAGCGTGGTAGCCGTCAGCGTGCCGCCCAGGCGCGCGTCGAACTGGCGCAGCGGCAGCTTTTGCTGGTCCAGCGGACCGGGCGCGGCGCTGTTGATAATGGCCAGCTTGCCCGACACACTCTGGTTGGCGCCGATGGCCGCATCGAGGTCCAGGCTCAGGTCGGCCTGCGGCAGGGTCGCATCGAACTTGCCGGGATTGATATTGCGGCCCTTGACGTTGGCCGAGCGCAGGATGATGACCGGGTCGAACGGCGCCAGCGCCAGTTGCGCGTCGGCCGTGGCGGGGCCGGCGCTGCCCTTGGCAGTGATATTGAGCACGTTCAGGTCGCCGCCCAGCTGCAGGTTCAGCGCGGCCGGCTTTTCGCCGGCGGGCGCCACCGCCTGGGTCAGGCTGGCGGTGCCCTTGAGCTTGAACGGTTTTGTTGCCGCGATGGTGGCGTCGGCCTTTGCCAGGCCGAATGGCGTCACGCCCGACGCTTCCTTGAGCTGCCATTCGGTCTTGTCGCCGGACAGGGCAAAGCGGATTTTTTCAAACACGGTATTGCCGGTCTCGCCGATCAGCGTGACCTTGTCGATGCGCGCTTCGCTGATGCCGATTTTAAAGGGCGAAGCCAGGCTGTCGGGCATGGTCGACGGTTCGTCGGACTTGGCCAGCGTCTGTACACTGAGACTGGCCACATGCAGCTCGGAAATCGCGATGCCTTCCGAGAAATACTGGAACGGCGACCAGTTGATGTCGATATTGTCGGCCGTGATGTGCTGCGTCTTGTTGCGGTAGCTGACATGGCCCAGGTGCATGCGGTCGTACAGCGAACCGGTCACGCCGGTCACTTCGATTTCGCCGCCGCTGGCGCTGGCCACTTTCTGCACCAGCAGCTGCAGGGTCGATTCGCGCCCCAGGAACCAGAAGGCGCCGCCCAGCAGCACCGCCAGACTGATGACACCGATCAGCAGATAGCGCGGCCAGCGCCTTTTTTTGGCCGCTGGCGGTGGCGGTGGCGCGGCGGAGGAGGACTCGTTGGTAAGATCGGACATCAGAAAGTGAATCCCAGAGAAAAGTGCAAACGGAAAGCGTGGACGGCGTGGCCATATGCCACGTCGACATTGATGGGGCCGACGGGGCTCTTGTAGCGCCCGCCCAGGCCATAGCCGGATTTCAGTTCCAGCGCATCCTTGAAGCTGTCGGCGGAATTGCCGGCGTCATAGAAAGCGGCAATCGCCCATTTCGGCTTGAACCAGTATTGATATTCGGCGCTGGCAGTGGCCAGGTAGCGCCCGCCGACGGTGGCGTCGCCTTCCTTCACGCCCAGCTCCTGGTAGGCGTAGCCGCGCACGGACTGGTCGCCACCGGCGCGGAACAGATAGACGGCCGGCACGCCCTTTTTCTCTTTCGAACCCAGCGCGCCCATTTCGCCGCGCACGATCAGCTCGCCTTTTTCGCCCAGCGGCTTGTAGTACACGCCCTTGCCGGACACGCGCACGAAGCGCTCGTCGGTCAAGACCGGCAGCAGCGCGCCGCCCACTTGCGCATTGATCACATAGCCCTTGGTGGGAAACAGCAGGCTGTCGAGGCTGCGCTTGGTGATCGCATAGGTCAGCGGCAAGCTCTTGCTGCGCGTCTGTTCCAGTCCCACCACGGTTTTGTCTTCGCTGAGGAATTCGAAGGTCAGGCTGCGCTCGAGGTTGGTGCCGCCCCAGTTACGCTTGGCGGCAATCGTCGACACGGCCGTGATTTCGTTGGAAATATCGCTGCGCTCGAACGAGGCGCCGATGCTGTCGTTGTAGCCGCGCTCGGTGGTCGGGAAATAGAAATTGGTGTGCGCCGCCTGTTTCTTGGTTTCCATCGTGATGGCGCTCTTGAAGCGCGTACCCCAGACATTCAGGTTGTCATAGTTGAGCTGGGCGCGATTACCCGTATTGGTACTGAAACCGATACCGGCGCTGACGTTCTGCTGCTTGTTTTCCGTCACGCGCACCACCAGCGGCAGCTGCGGCGCGGGGCCACGGTTGCGCTGGGCGGTCTCCACGGCTTCGCCTTCCTGCACCGCCTGGCCCGCCTCGATCTGTTCGCCCAGGATGGTGCTCATGTCGGCACTCACTTCCACGCTGGCAAAGTAGCCGGTGTCCTGCAGGCGCGCCTGGTACAGCTGCAGCGCCGATTCGCTGTAGTAGTCGCCGGGATTGATCTTGTTCAGGTTGCGGATGATGCTGGGGTCGTAGCGCTTGAGGCCTTCGATGCGCAGTTCGCCGAAGCGCAGCTCGGGGCCGCTGCTGAGGATCACCAGCAAGGACGCCTTGTGGGTTTCCGGATCGACCACGGCCTGCGTGTCGACCAGCTGGGCGCGCGGGTAGCGCGTCTGCACCACTTCGCGCAGCAGCGCGCGCTTGGCCGATTCCCATTCCGCCTGGCGGAAGATGGCGCCCGTCTTCAGGGGCCAGCTGCGTTTCAGGCCTTCCGTATCGTACGGCTCGCTGGCCGCCAGCGGCGGCGTGGCATCGAAGCCGCGCAATTCCAGCTCGACCTTGTCGACGGTGACCGGCGGACCCGGTTCCACGTCGACGATTACCACAGGGCGGCTGCCGCCGGTATCGACGCGCACGGTCACTTCCGGCGTATAGAAGCCGGCCGTGGCCACCAGGGTTTTGACTTGTTCGGGCGCATCGCGCACCAGGCGCTGCAACTGCTCGCGGTCCATGCGCGGATTGCCGCGGAAGCGTTCCAGGTCGAGGTTTTTTTCCAGCAGCTCGTCCAGGTCGCCGGGGGCATTGACGCGCACGTCGTATTGCAGCGCTGGCGCGACCGGGGTGGACTCGGCCGCCGGTGTTTCCATTACTGGCTCGGTGGGCTCGAGCGGCGCCGCGACGATGGGCTCTTCCGCATCGGGCGCGGCTGGCTCAGGCACGCTGACCGGGACCGGGACCGGGACCGGGACCGGAGACTGCTCCTGCGCGTGCGCATGGGCCATGGGAAACGCCAGCATGGCGCTGCCGGCTGCGGCCAATGTCAGTTGTCCCATCACTTTTGTCACCAGTTGTGCCAAAATTCGTGGTCGTATCGCCTTGCCGGTGGCTGTCAGCCGTATGGGACGTGCAGAAAACATGATGCTCCAGAGAAGTGTATGGCGACTAAATGCCGACTGTATGGTAACGGATTAGGTAAATTGATGGCGTACGAATAAGACTATTTTGCCCGGAGTATTGTGCGCCTTGCGCAGCTTAGGCAAGCTTGTAATCAATTAAGAAAGAATATTATGTTAGCAACTGATACCGCACTGGTACTGTTTAGCGGTGGGCAAGATTCCACCACCTGCCTGGCCTGGGCCCTGGAGCACTATAGCCGCGTGGAAACCATCGGCTTTGATTATGGCCAGCGCCATGCGATCGAGCTGACGGTGCGCCCGGGCCTGCTGGCGAAAATGCGCGAACACGCGCCCGAGTGGAGTGCGCGCCTGGGCGAAGATCACATGATCGACCTGTCATTGATTTCCGCCATTTCCGACACGGCCATGACGCAGGACGTGGAAATCGTGATGCAGGAAAATGGCCTGCCGAACACCTTCGTGCCGGGACGCAACCTGCTGTTCATGACGGTGGCCGCCACCGTGGCGTATCGGCGCGGCCTGACGGTGCTGGTAGGCGGCATGTGCGAGACGGATTTTTCCGGCTACCCGGATTGCCGCGACGACACCATGAAGGCGCTGCAAGTGGCGCTGAACCTGGGCATGGCGACGCGATTGAAACTGGAAACGCCGCTGATGTGGCTGGACAAGGCGCAAAGCTGGGACCTGGCGGAAAAGCTCGGCGGCCAGAGTCTGGTCGACCTGATCCGCAGCGACACGCACACCTGCTATCTGGGCGAACGGGGCCAGCTGCATGACTGGGGCTATGGCTGCGGCACCTGCCCGGCCTGCGCGCTGCGCGCCAATGGCTACAAGCAATACGTGGCGAGCAAGCAACTGAAATAAGTTGCGCCGTTTGTTCAAGCGGCCAGACGCTCCCACGCGCCATGCTGTGGTTTGTGCCACAGGAGCGTCTGCCCATGAAATCTGTTGTTTCCCTGTTATACGGCCCCGTGCTCTGGACCGGTGCGATCGGGCTTGCCGCCTGGCTGGTCGGCTATCGCCATGCCAGCCTGTGGATCTTGCCGCCCTTGCTGCTGCTGGCGCTGGGCGATAAACAGCCATTCCAGTTGGCTCAGCGACAGGTGGACCGCTTCGGCCACGGCGTCCGCGCGGACCTTGCCCGAAAGCAGCACATCCACCTCGTCCAGCGCCCGCTGCACGCGCGCATCGAGCGGGCTGGCGCGGGCCTGCGTCTGCGGTGCCCTGGCAATGCTTTGCGCACGCCGAGCTGGCAGCTTGCGCCAGCGCCGCCGCGCTCAGGCGCCATAGTTGGCGTAGACCGTCAGCACGGGCGACGGCGCAGCCAGGCGTGAAGAGGATGATGCCGGGGAAAAGGCGTTTGCCGGAATTTGTGGTCGTTTTGATACAAGTCTCCGTTTGCAAGCCTGGCCGCTGTAACGTACTATCGTTGTTATCCTCTACTGATAGTAGCTGTACAGCGCACCAGGAAACAGCGCCGGCAGGCTTGCGGTGGCCGGATCCGATCAGCCGCTGCAACCAGCCATGGACAAACGCATGTCGCCGTTGTCGTTCTTGAAGTCGAACCCTGGCCGCATCGGGCCGCGCCTGTTTGCGGCGCTGATGCTGCTGCTGGGCCTGGGACTGACCTATGGCGCCTGGCGCAATGCCAGCGACGCCAGCGAGCAGCAGGTGCGCGCCGATTTCGATTTTCGCGTGCGCGAGCTGATCGGCAGCATCAGCAGCCGCATGCGCACTTGTACCGAAGTGCTGCATGGCGTGCAGGGCCTGTATGCCAGCTCGATGGAGGTCACGCGCGAAGAATTCCATGCCTACCTGGCGGTGCAGGAGATCGCGCGCCACTTTCCCGGCATTCAGGGCATCGGTTATCTGCCGCTGCTGCCGGGCGGCGGACGCGCACCGATCACCTATCTGGAACCGGTCAACGAGCAGAACAGGCGCGTCATGGGCCGCGACCTGCTGGCCGAGCCGGTGCGCCGCGCGGCCCTGGAACAGGCGCGCGACACGGGCCAGGCGGCCATGACGGGCAAGATCGGGCTGCTGCAGGATGGCGCCAATGGCAGCAATGGCAGCAATGGCGGCAAGGTGGATGGGTTTTTGCTGGTCATGCCGATCTATGACAATACCCTGGCGCACGCCAGCGTGCCGCAGCGCCGCGCCGCCCTGCGCGCGTGGGTGTACGCGGCGTTTCGCATGCATGAGCTGATGCAGGGCGTGGGCGGCGAGTCGTCGCGTCTGCTCGACCTGGAAATCTACGATGGCCAGCAGCTGGGCGAGGAGGCGTTACTGCACGACAGCCAGCCCGGCGTGCAGCCCGCATCGAGCGATCTGTCTGCAACGCAGCCGGTTACCATCGCCGGCCATGTCTGGACCGTACGGGTGCGGGCGCTGCCCGGTTTTGACGGCGACCTGCTGGCGCGCCCGCGCGTCGTCGCCTGGACCGGCGTGCTGGCCAGCCTGGCGCTGGCGCTGGCCACCTGGCTGCTGGCGGCCAGCCGCCACCAGGCCCAGCGCTCGGCCACGCGCGCCGGCGAGCTGGCGGCCCAGCTGGAGCAGGGCCAGTCCAGCGTGCTGGCGATGGCCGAGGCGGCCCAGCGCAGCCAGGCGATGCTGCGCAATATCCTCGATTCCACCATCGACGGCATTCTGGTCGACAACGGCGGCGGCCGCATCTTCACCTCGAACCGGCGCTTTCGCGAGCTGTGGCAAGTGCCTGATGCGCTCGACTGGCAGGCCGACGGCGCGGCGCTGGTATTGCATGTGCAAGGCCAGCTGGAACAGGCGGCGCCGTTTCTCGAGGCGCGCCGCCATGCGCCCACCGGCCACCGCGAACTGCGTCATGTGCTGCACCTGCGCGATGGCCGGGTGATCGAACAATATATCCGCAGCATGCAGCTCGGCAATGAGCAGGCCAGGCTGTGGACGTTTCGCGATATCAGCGAGCGCAGCCTGGCCGAGCGGCGCGAAACGGCGCGGCGCCAGGTGCTGGAAATGCTGGCCATCGGTGCGCCGCTGGAACGCGTGCTGGAAAGCGTGGTGCTGGGGGTGCAGGCCGACCATCCGGCCATGCTGTGCAGCATTTTGTTGCTCGACGCCAGCCGTCACCGGCTGGTGCTGGCCACCGCGCCGTCGCTGCCGGCGTTTTTCAACCTGTCCAGCCACGGTCATGGCCTCGACGTGCTGCGCGGCGTGCACGGGATTGCCGCCATGGCCGTGCGCAGCGGCCAGCGCATCAGCGTGCCGGACCTGCGCGCAGCGGAAAAAACGCCGGGCGAGATGGCATTGGCGGCGCAGGCCGGGCTACAAGCGTGCTGGGCTGAACCGGTGCGCGGCGGCTCGGGCAAGCTGCTGGGCGTGCTGATGGCGTATCACCGCCATCCGCTGGCGCCGGGCGCCTCGCACCTGGCCCGTCTGGCCGAGGCGGCGCACCTGGCCGGCATGGCGATCGAGCAGGCCCAGGTGGCGCTGGCGCTGCGCGCCGGCGAAGCGCGTTTTCGCAGCCTGTACGACCACGCACCGGTGGCCCTGTGGGAACAGGACTGGTCGCTGGTACGCGATGCGCTCGATGAACTGGTACACAACGGGGCCGGCGAGCTGGCGCCGTATCTGTCCGGCCATCCCGCGGAACTGCGGCGGCTGGCCGGCCTGGTGCGCATCATCGACGCCAATGGCGCAGCGCTGGCGCAGGTGCGGGCCAACCAGGACGACCAGCGCCATGGCCGGCTGAGCCTGGCGCAAAACTTCGACGAGGAGTCCTTGCCAGGTTTTGGCGCGGCCCTGCTGGCGCTGGCCGGCGGCGCGCACTTGTACGAATGCGAGGGCAGCTTCCTGCGGCTCGATGGCGCCGTGCGGCAAAACGAGCTGAGCCTGCTGGTGATGCCCGGTCACGCCGACAGCCTGGACTTCGTGATGGTGTCGTCGCTCGATATCACCGAGCGCAAGCGCATGAATGCCGAATTGCTGCGCCTGGCCACCACCGACTTCCTGACGGCGCTGCCGAACCGCCGCCACTTCATGACGGCGCTGGAAAATGAACATGCCCGGCTGCAGCGCGAACTGTCCAGCGTGGCCACGGTGGTGATGCTCGATATCGACCATTTCAAGCGCGTCAACGATGAGCATGGCCATGCGGCCGGCGACATCGTGCTGCGCCACCTGGGGGCGCTGATGTGCCAGGCGCTGCGCAAGGTCGATGTGCCGGGGCGGGTAGGGGGCGAGGAGTTTGCCATTTTGCTGCCCGGTACCGACATGGCATCGTCAGCCGTGTTTGCCGAGCGGCTGCGCAGCCGGGTGGCCGACAGTTCCGTCAGCATCGACGGCGGCGCGCTGCTGTTCATTACCGTCAGCATCGGCATGGCGGCCATGACGGGTACCGATGCCGGTTGCGACGCCGTGCTGGCGCGCGCCGATGAAGCGCTGTACCGCGCCAAGCGGGGCGGACGCAACCGGGTGGAACAGCATGACGGTGGCCCGGGCGGGGTGCTGAGCCAGTTCATGCAGCGTTGATCGACTGCCGTTTCAGATGCCCTGTTCGCGGGCGCGCTGCCTGCGGTTGCGGCCCACCAGCAGCCAGGCAAACGCGGCGAGGATCAGCAACGGCAGCAGCACCGGCGAGCTGAGCGCAAGCAACACTACCACCACCACGCCGCAGGCTATCGCCAGGCCGGCCACCACGAACACGCCGACGCCGGCGATCACCATGCCGGCCACCACGGCCGCGCACACCAGCGCGGCCAGCGCGATCAGCAGGCCGCCGCCGGCAAACGCCATGCCGAACAGCCATTCGAGCGGGCCATCGACCTCATCGCCGTTGAACTGCATGTGCAGGTCGCTGCCGCCGATCTTGTCGAGGAACAGGCAGGCGAGCATGAAGACAAGGGCGAAGGTGAGTATTTTTTTCATGGCGGGCCTCTGAAAGATGGGTTGTGAAAGAAGATGTTGCTACTGTAGCGGCACACCGCGGCGCTGGCGAGGCGCGCGCGACAGGCGGTCGTTTTCGCGGTATGGAAGGTCGGCGAGCATCGAAACTGGTAGTGTCAAACAAGATTTCTTTTCTTGTAATACGCGCAGCGCGACCTATACTGAACACTCACATTTGCAAGGAGGGCACCATGCTTGTGACTGCAGCGAACGGGGCTCAATCGCTATCCTCGCACCATCATCGAATCACGCGCCAGCGTAGCGCCGTCAAGTCCTGCGCCGAACCGGTCGGTGCGCCATCGGCGATTCCGCCGATCATCATCAATCCCTACAATTACCGCGTGCCATTGCCGGCCATCGACCCGCGCTGGACGCCGCCGGGGCCGCCACTGACGTGGCCGGCACGGCCCGCCATGTCGATGTGTTGATAGAAGGAAAGTAAGGCGGAAGAAGGTCAGGCTGGCGTGGTGTTCGCCGTGTGCCAAATGCCGCACGGGCAGGCGATTTCGTCTATCATGCTAGCCCCGACCTTCCATTACGAGCACCGCCATGAGTACCGATTTTCCCGAGTTTTCCGACGACGACAGTGAACACGACAGCGACGCCCCGATCCAGGAACCGCGCCTGTGGACAGGCAACGGCTGGACCGCGCGCGTGATCAAGAACGAGGAAGACGAAGGCTGGGCCGTGGCCATGATCAAGGATGGCGAACCGGAGCCGGCGCTGGTCGGCCCGTGGACCATGGGCCGCGACAAGAAAAACCCCAAGCCGCTCGACGTCAACGCTTTCAATACTTTGGTGAAAACAGCCTCGGAAGTGCTGCGCCGCCATGAACAGCAGTTGCACGCGCAGCTGCACAAGAGCCTGTACGTGGCCACCGACGACGGCCAGGTCAAGGTCATGTTCGACATCGTGCCCGACGAAGAACACCCGTACGCGGAATTGAGCGCCTACGATGCCGACGGCGAACAGATCGCCAAGGTGCGCGCTTCGGCCGCGTTCAAGTTCAATGCGACCTCGGCAGCCAATTGGATCGAGGGCGGGTACCGCAAGCCGTAAATCATTTACGTCACAACGTTAATAACCGTAGGTCGGATTAGGCCGCAGGCCGTAATCCGACAACATTGTTGGCTCCAAAATGCACCGCCAACAATGTTGTCGGGTTACGCGCTGGCGCGCTAACCCGACCTACATGGTTTCCTTCTTCCGGTACACCAGGCTATACAGCAACGGCAACACCAGCAAGGTCAATGCCGTCGAAGACAGGATGCCGCCGATTACCACGGTGGCCAGCGGGCGCTGCACTTCGGCGCCGGTACCGGTGGCGATCGCCATCGGCACGAAACCCAGCGAGGCCACCAGCGCCGTCATCAGCACCGGCCGCAAGCGCGAGAGGGCGCCGTCGCGGATGGCTTGCTGCAATTCCATGCCCTGTTCGCGCAGCTGGCGGATAAATGCAATCATCACCAGTCCGTTCAATACCGCCACGCCGGACAGCGCGATAAAGCCGACCGCCGCCGAGATCGACAGCGGAATATCGCGCAGCCACAGCGCCAGGATGCCGCCCGTCAGCGCAAACGGGATGCCGCTGAACACCAGCAGGCCGTCTTTCGCATTGCCGAACATGGCAAACAGCAGCAACAGGACGAGCCCCAGCGCCAGCGGCACCACCAGTTCCAGCCGCTCGGTGGCCGACTGCAGCTGCTCGAACTGGCCGCCCCAGCTGGTCCAGTAGCCGGCCGGGATTTTTACCTGGGCCTGCAGCTGCGCGGTGGCGTCCGCCACGAACGAGCCCATGTCGCGCCCGCGCACATTGGCGCTGATGACGATGCGGCGCTTGCCGTCTTCGCGGCTGATCTGGTTCGGCCCCGGCGCCAGCTGCAGGCTGGCCACTTCGCCGAGCGGAATAAAGCGCGCCCGGCTTTCGCTGGCCGCGCCCTGCGGCAAAGCCAGCGGCAGGCGTTTCAGTTGCTCCAGGTCGCTGCGCAGGCTGTCGGGCAGGCGCACCACGATATCGAAGCGGCGGTCGCCCTGGAACAGCGTGCCGGCCTGCTGGCCGCCGATGGCGGTTGAGATCGCTGACTGCACGTCGGCAATATTGAGGCCATAGCGGGCCGCCTGTTCGCGGTCGATCTGCACCGTCAGCATCGGCAGGCCGCTGGTCTGCTCGACCTTCACTTCGGCCGCACCGTCGATCTTGCCCAGCACGGCGGCAATCTTCGCCGCCGTGGCGTCCAGCACCGCCATGTCGTCGCCAAACAGTTTCACGGCCACATCGCTGCGCACGCCGGAAATCAGTTCGTTGAAGCGCAGCTGGATCGGCTGCGAAAACTCGTAGGCGTTGCCGGGCAGGCTGTTGGCCGTCGCTTCGATTGCGGCCAGCAGGGTCTCGCGCGGCTTTGCCGGCTGCGGCCACTGCGCGCGCGGCTTGAGCATGATGTAGCCATCCGAAATATTCGGCGGCATCGGGTCCGAGGCGATCTCGGCCGTTCCCGTGCGGGCAAACACGCGTTCGATTTCCTGGTGATTCGCCATCAGCTTGACTTCCAGCTGCTGCTGCATCGCCAGCGACTGCGTCAGGCTGGTGCCGGGAATGCGCAGTGCCTGGATCGCGATATCGCCCTCGTTCAGGCTGGGCACGAACTCGCTGCCCATGCGCGTGGCCAGCAACCCTGACAGCAGCACGGCCACCGCCGCAAAGGTCAGCACCACCGGCGTGTTGCGCATCACCTTGTCGAACGCCGGCGCATACCAGCGCTTTGCGGCCAGCATCAGGCGGTTTTCCTTCTCGGCCACTTTGTCGCCGATAAACAGCGCCACCGCGGCGGGAATAAAGGTAATCGACAGCAGCATCGCGCCCAGCAGCGCAATCACCACGGTGAACGCCATCGGGGTAAACATGCGGCCCTCGACGCCCGTCAGCGCGAAGATCGGCAGGTAGACCACCATGATGATCAGCTGGCCGTACAGCAGCGGGCGGCGCGCTTCCGTTGACGCGGCAAACACTTCTTCAAAGCGCTCCTGCGGCGTCAGGCGCCGTCCCAGCGTCTGCTGGGCATGAGCCAGGCGGCGCACGCAGTTTTCCACGATCACCACGGCGCCGTCGATAATGATGCCGAAGTCCAGCGCGCCCAGGCTCATCAGGTTGGCGCTGACGTGGTACTGCACCATGCCGGTAAACGTGAACAGCATCGCCAGCGGGATCACCATCGCCGTGATCAGCGCGGCCCGTATGTTCCCCAGGAACATAAAGAGGATGGCGATCACCAGCACCGCGCCTTCCAGCAGGTTTTTCTTGACCGTATTGATGGCCTTGTCGACCAGTACCGTGCGGTCATAGACGGTGACGGCATGTACGCCCTCGGGCAGGCTGCGGTTGATCTCCAGCATTTTCCTGTCGACCGCTTGCGACACGGCGCGGCTGTTCTGCCCGATCAGCATGAACACCGTGCCCAGCACCACTTCCCGCCCGTTTTCCGTGGCCGCCCCCGTGCGCAGTTCGCGCCCGATCATCACCTCGGCGATATCGCGGATGCGGATCGCCACGCCTTCGCGGTTGGCCACCACGATATTGGCCAGGTCGGCTTCGCTGGCCACCTGGCCCGGCGCGCGTATCAGCAGCTGCTCGCCCTGGCGTTCGATATAGCCGGCGCCCACATTGGCGTTGTTGCGCTCGAGCGCCGCCACCACTTCCTGCAGGCTGATGCCATACGACGCCAGTTTTTCCGGAAACGGCGCCACCTGGTACTGCTTGGCATAACCGCCAATCGCGTTGATTTCCGTCACGCCCGCCACGTTCCTCAATTGCGGCTTGATGATCCAGTCCTGGATTTCGCGCAGGTCGGTGGGGGAGTACGGCGTGCCGTCCGGCTTTTTGGCGCCCGGTTTGGTTTCCACCGTCCACAGGTAGATTTCGCCGAGCCCCGTCGATACCGGCCCCATCTTTGGCGTAATGCCATCCGGCAGGCTTTCCTTCGCCTCCTGCAGCCGTTCGTTGATCATCTGGCGCGCGAAATAGATATCGGTGCCGTCCTTGAAGATCACGGTCACCTGCGACAGGCCGTGGCGCGACAGCGAGCGGGTTTCTTCGAGCTTCGGCAGGCCGGCCATCGCCGTTTCGATCGGGTAGGTAATGCGCTGTTCGGTTTCCAGCGGCGAATAACCGGCAGAGGCCGTATTGATTTGTACCTGCACATTGGTAATATCGGGCACGGCGTCGATCGGCAGTTGCTGGTAGCTGTAGATGCCGAAGGCGGCCATGGCGGCCACGGCCAGCATCACCAGCCAGCGCTGCGCGATGGCCAGGCGGATCAGGCGTTCAAACATGATGGTTTCCTTGTTCTCTCGTGATCAGTGCTCGTGGCCGGCGCTGGACTTGCCCAGCTCGGATTTGAGGGTAAAGCTGCCTTGCGCTGCATACGGCGTGCCGGCCGCGAGGCCGCCCGTGATCTGCGTCAGCTTGCCGTCGCTGTTGCCGACGGTCACGGGCGTGGCCTGGAAGCCGTCCTTGACCTGCACGAACACGGACGGCTTGTCTTCCACCGATTGAATGGCCGTTGTCTGCACGGTGACCGGCGCCTCGACTTCACCGGCCAGCACCTCGACGCTGACGAACAGCCCCGGGCGCCAGGCCATGTCGGGGTTGGCCAGCACCACGCGCGCCTTGGCCGTGCGCGTCTGTTCGCCAAGCAGCGCGCCCACGTAGGTGATGGTGCCATGGGCGCTGGCCTCGAACGCCGAGGCTTTTACCACCGCTTTTCCTGCCACTCGCACGGTGGCCAGGTCCTTGGCGGGCACGGCAATTTCCGCCCAGACGGTGGTCAGGTCGGAGATGACAAAAATATTGGCGTCTTCCTTGACCGCTTCGCCCAGCGCGATATGTTTTTCCAGCACCATGCCGTCGAATGGTGCGCGGATTTCATAGCGGTTCAAGGGGCCCTTGCCGGCGCTGGCCGTGCCGAGGGCGCTCAGTTTCTGCTGCGCGTTCTGCACCGCGATTTCCGCTTCGCGCCAGGCTTGCCGGGCTTGCAGATAATCGAGTTCGGCCGAGATTTTTTCCTGCCACAGCGCCTGCTCGCGCTCGTAGGTGGCGCGCGCCAGCGACAGTCGCCGCTGGGCCGACAGCAGCTCGCTGCGCTGCTCGGACAAATCCGTGCTGGCGATCACGGCCAGTACCTGTCCCTTTTTTACCAGCTGGCCCAGGTCCGCATGCACGGCTTCGACCACGCCGCCCAGACGCGGCACCACGTGCGCCGTACGGTCTTCATTGAAGCGGATTTCGCCGGGCAGGGCGACGCTGGTGGCGATGCGGCCCGGTGCGGCGGTGGCCATCACAATGCCGGCCGCCCTGGCCTGCGCGGCGGTGAGCGCCAGGTGACCTTCGACCTCTTTCACGCTTGTTTCGGCGTGGCCGTGTTCTGCTTCATCGGCATGGTCGTCTTTGGTGGAGGCGCCCGTGGCGAGGATCAGGAATGCCAGCACGATGCCGGCAACGAGAATGGCGGCAATCGCCAGCAGCTGTTTTTTGCTCAATGGGATATGCATAAAGTCTTTCTTTACGGAGTCACGGGCGCGCCCAGCAGGCGCTCGATTTCGGCGGCGGCATGGTGCGCTTCGGTCAGCGCGCGCAGGGTCTGGTTTTTGGCTTGCAGCAGGGTGCGCTGGGCGTCGAGTACATCGAGAAAGGCGAACTTGCCGAATTCAAAGCCCTTGCTGGCCGCGTCATACGCGCTTTGCGCGCCGGGCACGATCTCGCGCTGCAGGCTGTCCACGTCCAGCCTGGCGGTGGCCAGGCGTACGCTTGCCTGCGCCAGCGATGCCTGCAGCTGCACGCTGGCGGCCGCCAGCTGGTCGCCAGCCTGGTCGCTGCGGCGCAGCGCTTCGAGCCTGTTGCCGGCATTGCGGTCGAACAGCGGCAATGGCAGCGCCAGACCGATGATGGCCTGGTTGCGGCCCAGCTCCTCCGAGCGCTTCATGCCGATGCTCACCGTCACGTCGGGCGTGGCGCGCCGCTGTTCCACGACCAGCATCGCCTGCCGCTGCGCCAGGTGGCTGTGTGCTTGGCGCACGGCGGGAGACTGCGCCAGCCTTGCCTCCAGTTCGCCAGGCGAGGGCAGCGCTGGCAAGGCATCGAGGCTGCCTTCGGCCTGGGTGAAGCGCGGCGCGGTGCTGCCCCACAGGGCGGCCAGGCGCTGGCGTGCCTGGGTCAGGGTGCTGCGCGCCAGGTTCAGTTCCAGCCGCACGCTGGCCTCCGCGACCTTGGCGCGCGTCGCTTCCACCGGCGACGCCTTGCCGGCCGTCACGCGGCGCGCCGTGATGTCGCTGGCGCGCGCGGCCAGTGCCTGCGCGCTGTCGGCCAGGCGCAAGCCTTCCTGCGCGGCCAGCACATCGACAAAGGCCGTGGTCACTTGCGCGCGCGTCTCGGCCTGCTGCGCGGCCAGCCCGGCCTGTGCCAGCTCCTGGCCGCGCAGGGCGACATCGGCGCGCGCGCCGCGCTTGCCGCCCAGCTCGATCAGCTGGTTCAGCTGCACCGTGGTGCTGCGCGTGGCGCGCCGCGTGTCTTCCACCAGGGTTTGCAGTTCGGGATTCGGCAGGGCCTGCGCCTGCTTAAGGGCGCCGCCTTGCGCCGCCAGTTCATGGCGCGCGGCGGACAGGGCAGGGTTGCCTGTCCCGGCCAGTTGCAGCGCGGCGGCCAGCGTCAGGGGCGCGGCCGCTTCCTGCGCCTGTGCCGGCAAAGTAATGCTGAGCAATAAGCAATAAATAAATCGGTACATCGAATTCTCCAGGGAGTGGAAAGGGAATTCGACGGGACGCGTACGCATGCCCACGCTGCCAGCGTGGCGGGTGCGACGAAAGTGGAAAGTGTCCCGCCGGTCTAGGCGACCGGCGTCCAGTCGGGCCGTTTGGGCGCGTCCGGGATATGCGAGATGTACAGGAAGGAAGACGTATCGACGGCCAGCGAGGCGCTATCGAACACAGGCATGCTGGTGCCGGGCGGCAGCCACGCATGACCGATGCCATGGCAGACATTGCAGTCGCTGTGCGCCTTGGCCTTGGCTTTCAGATCCTTGCCGGCGTCGGCTTGTGGCGCGTCGTCGGCGCTGGCCTGGTGCTGATGACTGTGGTGGCCCAGGTGCTGGGCCGCCTTGCCTTCTTCGTGCAGGCAATAGGCGCTCGCCGCTGCCCAGGACATCTGGAGCGGAAGCACGAACAGCAGCAGGAGCAGGAAGAATTTTTTCATGGCTACGGCCATTGTACCGGACTTAACGGGGCTGGGCGCGCCAGGCTTTCAGTTGCTGGCCGATCGCCTTGCCCTGGTAAATCTGCGGCTCGGAATGCTCCTCTTCTCCTTCGCCGCTTTCCTTGAAGTCCTGCGCTTCGCGCGCGCGCACCAGCGTTTTCGCTTTCTCGAACGCTTCGGCAAAGCCGGCGCTGCCGGGCAATGCCTGCTTGAAATACGCTTCGCTGAAGTAGGTGAAGTCGGCCTGGTCGTCGCAGCCGAACGAGGTGCGGTCCCGCCGCGCGGCCGTGATGATCAGGGTATGGTCATCCTTCAGCGGATCGATAAAGCCGCCCGCATAGCAGGCGGACACGACAATGACTTTCCAGCGGATGCCGCTGTGTTTCAGCATGCCGGCCAGTTCCTGCGCTGGCAGGCTGTGCAGGTCCATGCCGTTTTGCGCCAGCGCCAGTTCATGTTCGGGCGAGCCGTGGCTGGTGAGAAACAGGAACAGCACGTCGTTGTTCCTGTCCATCTTCGCGCCCAGGGCATCGAGGCTGGCGCGGATGCTGGTGCGCGTGGCCATCGGCTGCTGCGCCACCGTGTTGCGGCTGTTGACCAGCACCATCGAACGCCCGGCCGTGCCGTAGTCGCGGTCGAACTGGCGCTGCACGAACGCCGTTTCGCGCCGGAACACTTCCTGCGCGCCATCGCCGCCGACGCCCAGGAAGTACAGATTGATCTTTTTCGCCGGGTCGTGCGGCAGCACGCCCGCCAGGGTTTTTTCCAGCAGCGCCGGCTGGTTGTACAGCGCCAGTTCGAGATTGTCGCGCGTGAGCTTGTCGAGCACCGGATCGTCCAGCTGTCCTTCGGTCCAGTTGCCGCTGTCGCTGGTGCGTCCGTCCGGTTGCGCCTGGGCATAGCGCAGCGTGCCGGCGCCGTCGAACAGGCCGTTGCGGAAGTGGCCCCTGTATTCGTCGCCTTCGCCGGTGCGCAGCACGCCTTCGCCATCGAATTTCCAGTCTTTCAGCCCGCCGGCGTAGACGATGCCGTCCGGCGTGCGTACCTGCATCGTCCCCTGCGGCTGGCCCTGTGCAAACGTGCCCTGGAAAACCATGCCGTCGCTGTCGGTCAGCACGCCGGCGCCATGTGGCTTCCAGTTGCGAAACGCGCCCACGTAGCTGGCGCCGTCCGGACCCTGGTAGCGGCCCTGTCCTTCAAAATTGCCTTTGACAAAGGTGCCCGCATAGACTTCGCCCTTGGGCGAGGTATAGCGGCCCTGGCCCTCGAAGGCACCGAGGCGAAACTGGCCCTCGTAGCGCACGCCCGACGGCTGGCGCAAGCTGCCCTGGCCGCTGAACACGCCGCGCTCGAAGCCGCCTTCATAGTAGGCGCCACTGGCGTATTCGAGCCGGCCGCGGCCCTGCATCCTGCCGTCGACCAGCGGGCCGAAGTAGCGCCCGCCATCGGCCGTCTGCGCGGCCGGCACGCGCGCCGGCGCGGCGCACAAAGGCGGCATGCCCAGCGCGGCAAACAGCAGCAGGCCGGCAAGGGTGTAGGGGCGGAAGGCGGCGCGCAAAGGTGCAGTCATGGGGGAATTGGTGCGTGGAAGAGTCGCTAGTCTGCCACTGTCCGTGCATGCTGGCAAATCCTTGCCTGTTTATCGTGCCAATGGTCAAGTGAACTGCTAACATTGATTTTTGGAACTATTTTTGCAGCAGCAAGGGAGCACTATGGAAAGTCGTCTCAGCCGCCTGGAAGCGGTACAAACGGTATTGCTGGAGATCGGCCAGCGTTCGAGCACCTGCAGCGATATCGCCGACTTCCTGCAGGCCGTACATGCGGCCCTGGGACGCATCATGTATGCGGCGAACTTTTACGTGGCCTTGAGCGACCGCGACGAAGGCACGGTGCGCTTTCCGTATTTTGTCGACGAATTCGACAGCGCGCCCGATGCCGGGCAGGTGGTGCGCCTGGCTGGCGCCGGGCAGTCGCCCACGGCGTGGGTGATCGTCAACGGCAAGCAACTGGTGATGACGGCCGGCGACGACGCCATGCATGTCGAGGGCGGCGCCTCGTGGGGCGGCGGCACGGCGGCCGAGCACTGGATCGGCTGCCCGCTGCTGGACCAGCAGCACCAGGTGCTGGGCGCCATCGTGATCCAGAGCTATGATGCCGAGCACCGCTTCAGCCTGGAAGACCAGGCCCTGTTTGCGCTGATCGCCACCCATGTGTCGAGCGCGCTGCAGGGCCTGCAAAGCATGGACCGGCTGGAAAAAGCGGTGCAGGAACGCACGGCGCTGCTGGCGCATGAGGTGGCCGAGCGGCGCCGCGCGGAAAACCTGCAGCATGCGCTGTATGAAATCGCCAACCTGTCGGCGCAGGCGGCCGACGCCAGCACCCTGTATGGGCGCCTGCACGCGATTATCAGCGAGCTGGTGACGGCAAAAAACTTCCTGATCGCACTGTACCACCCTGATACGGCAGAGATCACCATCCCGTATTTTGTCGACGAAAAAGACGCGCAGGCGCCCGTCAAGCGCTTTCACTACGGCGTGGGCATGAGCTCGTACATCCTGGCGCAGCGCCAGGCTTGTTTGCTCGACGCCGCCAGCTATGCGGCGCTGGTGGCCAGCGGCGACATGAACGAGCCGCTGGGCAATGTCGATATCGCCAGCTGGATGGGCGCGCCGATGCTGCTGGGCGACCGCGCATATGGCGTGATCATCGTGCAAAGCTATGACGCCTCGGTCGTGTATGGCCAGGCCGAACTCGATGTGCTGGCCTTTATGGCCAGCCATGTGGCGGTGGCGATCGCGCGCATGCAGGCCGACCGCGCCATGCGCCAGGCCAAGGAAACGCTGGAAGAACAGAATGCGGCCCTGAACAGCGCACTGGAAAAACTCAGGGAAGCGCAGTCGGAACTGGTGCGCCAGGAAAAGCTGGCCTCGCTGGGCCGGCTGGTGGCCGGCGTGGCGCATGAAATCAATACCCCGCTGGGCATCTGCGTGACGGCCACCAGCCACCTGGTGCAGGAGCTGAAACTGACGCGCGAAGACCTGGAAACAGGCCAGCTCGACGAAGATGGCTTGCAGGAGTTCTTCGGCATTATCGACCAGACCCTGCGCATCATGACCACCAACACCCAGCGCGCGGCAGCACTGGTGCGCAGCTTCAAGCAGGTGGCCGTCGACCAGTCGTCGGACGACATGCGCAACTTCAACCTGCGCAAGTATCTCGATGAAATTCTATTGTCGCTGCAGCCCAAGCTGAAGGGCAAGCCGATCAAGGTCGACGTCGAGTGTGCACCCGATTTGCAATTGCGCAGCTACCCGGGCGCCATTTCGCAGATCGTCACCAATATGGTGGTCAACTCGCTGGTGCACGGGTTTGCGGAAGGCGAGCCGGGCAAGATAAGGATCAGCGCCCGCAGCGACGGCGACATGCTGGCGCTGGACTATGGCGACGATGGACTGGGCATGGACAGTGCCACTTTGGGGCAGCTGTTTGATCCGTTCTTCACGACCAAGCGGGGCTCCGGCGGCAGCGGGCTGGGGGCGCATATTTTGTATAACCTGGTGACGGGGCCGCTGGGCGGGACCGTCAAGGTGGCCAGCGCGCCGGGGATGGGGTTGCATTACACAATCCGTTTTCCCCTCGAACCGAAGAGTGTTTAAAAAGCTTTGAACAGCGGGCCGGAGACGCGGGCCTGAGAAAATGCCGATGGCGGCGTTGCGGCTTCCTCGCCGTACATGCGTACTGTCTTCGTCGCCGCGCCTTGCCCTCGACATTTTTCAGGCCCGCTTGGCCCGGAGCGCCCAGGTTGAGGTCTTGGGCCTAAGCCTGGTTTGCTACTTGAAAAATTGGAGATGCCGGGTTCGCTTTGAAAACAGCGGGCCGGAGACGCGGGCCTGAGAAAATGCCGATGGCGGCGTTGCGGCTT
>NZ_DAMAGB010000071.1:0-20666 GCF_031995485.1 Janthinobacterium sp. | reverse complement strand
GATCCTCAACTGCCGCATTTGACTGCGTCTCATCGGGGAGGCGAACTATAGCAAACGGCAATGCACTTCAGCAAGTCTTTTTTTGTGCTGGCACTTAGCTTGCTTATTACCGTTAAAGCAACAGCAACCACGGCTGCTTTTGCTACCTTCCGGTACAGGTGCTACATTATGGAACACCTGTGCAGGTACAGACAGAGCCGCGCCCAAGAGCGACGGCCAACCGAGACCAAGAGACCATCATGCACCGTCCCACTGCTTCAGATCTGAACAGCTCTCCCGCCGCGTCCGCCTGGCCGGACAATATGCCGCTGATCATCGAAACCTCGCACCGGCGCTCGGTCGACTATGGCTTGCGACCGGAATCGGTGGCCGACTTCAGTCCGCTGGCGCGCAGCGACCTGACCGTGCTGATCGAACAGAACCGGCTGCTGCACGCGCATGCCGTGCCGGCGATGGAGACGCTGTACCAGCAGATCGTCAATACCCACAATATGGTGATACTGACGGACGCCACCGGCGTGATCGTGCATTCACTGGGCGATGACGATTTCCTGGAAAAGGCCAGCCGCGTCGCGCTGCAGCCTGGCGTGGCCTGGTCGGAGGCGAGCAAGGGCACCAATGCGATCGGCACGGCCATCGCCGAAAAGTCGCCGACTCTCGTGCATGCGGACCAGCACTACCTGTCGGCCAACCATTTCCTGACCTGCTCGGCCGCGCCCATTACTGACCACCTGGGCAAGGTGATCGGCGTGCTCGATGTATCGGGCGACCAGCGCAGCTTTCACAAGCACACCATGGCGCTGGTGCGCATGTCGGCGCTGATGATCGAGAACCAGCTGTTCTCGGCCACCTTTGAAGACGCGATCACCCTGCACTTTCATACGCGGCCCGAATTCATCGGCACGCTGATGGAAGGCATCGCCTCGTTCAGTCCCGGCGGGCGCTTCCTGGCCGCGAATCGCAATGGCCTGTTCCAGCTGGGCCTGCCGTTCTCGGCGCTGCAGTCGCATACATTCAGCTCGCTGTTCGGCCTGCCCGTCTCGGCGCTGTACGACCATAACCGCACCGCCGCGCCGGGCCTGCTGACCCTGTGCATGCATAACGGCGTGCGCGTGTATGGCCGCGCCCAGCTGCGGCTGGCCAACAACGTGTTCCAGCAATCCTTGTCCGGCGAACGCACGGGGCCAGCCACGCCAGCCGTGGCCGCCAACCAGGCCGCCGCGCAGGCGCGGCGCCTGTCCGGCCTGCGCTATCTGCGCACCGGTGACGCGCAGCTGGAACTGGTAATCGACAAGGTCACGCGCGTGCTGGGCAAGGATATCCCTATCATGATCATGGGCGAGACGGGCACCGGCAAGGAGCTGCTGGCCCAGGCGATCCACAACGATTCGCCGCGCGCCATGAGTCCCTTCGTGGCCGTCAACTGCGCCTCGATCCCGGAAACGCTGATCGAGTCCGAGCTGTTCGGCTATGAAGATGGGGCGTTCACCGGCGCGCGCAAGAAAGGCGCGGTCGGCAAGATCCTGCAGGCCAATGGCGGCACGCTGTTCCTCGACGAGATCGGCGACATGCCGTTCAGCCTGCAGGCGCGTTTGCTGCGCGTGCTGCAGGAACGGATGGTCACGCCGCTCGGTAGCGACAAGTCGATTCCCGTCAATGTGGAACTGATCTGCGCCACCAACCACAATCTGCGCGAGCGCATGGCGCGCGGGCTGTTCCGCGAAGACCTGTACTACCGGCTCAATGGCCTGGTGGTCAAGCTGCCGCCGCTGCGCGAACGCACCGACCTGGAAACCGTGGTGCGCAAAATTCTGTCCACCGAGGCGGAGCACGGCCGCCATCACGTCTCGCCCGAAATTCTCGCGCTGTTCCGCCAGCACCGCTGGCCCGGCAACTTCCGCCAGCTGACCAATCTGCTGCGCACTGCCATCGTGATGGCCGGCGACGAGACGCAAATCTGCCTGCGCCATATGCCGGACGACTTCCTCGACGATATCGAGCAAAGTCCTCCTCCGGATATCGCAGCCGGTACCGACCGCATGCTGGCACGGGGCGCCAACCTGGAAGAGATGGAGCAGTCGATGATCCTCAAATCGCTGGAGGCGAATGGCGGCAATGTGTCGGCCACGGCACGCGCGCTGGGCGTATCGCGCAATACCATCTACCGGAAAGTCCCCAGCCTGAAATAGCCATCACGACACTTGCGCTGGAAAACCGGCCGAGCGCCATTGCCTGCCCTGCTTGTCGATCGCCAGCAGGTCAACACCGGGCAGGCTGGCCGCCAGCAGCGCGGCTCTTTCGCGGCCCAGCACCATGCAGGCGGTCGACAGGCCGTCGGCCAGCATGGCGGTGGGCGCCATCACGGTGACGCTGGCCAGCTCCTGCGGCGAGTCGCCCACTGCGGGGTCGAAAATATGATGGTGCAGATAGTCGGGCGTAAATGCCGTTTCATAGTCACCGGAAGTGGCTAAGGCGCAGCCATTGATATGCAGGGTGGCCGCCAGCGCCTGATCATCGCGCGGATCGCGCACGCCCAGTGTCCATGGCTGTTCGCGCTGGCGTCCGCGCGCCACGAATTCGCCCGTATCGAGCAGCGCGTGCCCGATGCCATGCGCCTGCACCGCCGCCAGCGCCATATCGGCCGCATGGCCCTGCGCCAGGCCATTGAGGGTAATCGCCATGCCCGGCGCCAGGCATATCTGCCGCTCGTCGAACGCGACCTGGCGCCAGTCCACCAGCGCTCTTGCCTGCCGCAGCTGCGCCTGCGTCGGCAGGCTGTCGCGCGCCACCGCGTCGCGCCACGCGCGCCACAAGGGCTGGACCGTGATATCGAAGGCGCCGCCGGTCAGCTGCGACAACTCGCGCGCCTGCGCCAGCACGGCCAGCAACTGCGGGTCAGGCTTATCAAGCCGGCCATCGCGATTCAATTGATAGACCTGGCTGGACGGCTGGTAAATGCTCATCAGGCGATCGACACGCTGCGCGGCCGCCAGCGCATCGGCGATGGCCGCGCGCGCCACCTTTTCGTCCGCATGCACCAGCGATATGCGGATGGCGGTGCCAAACGCAAGCGCCACGCCCGTATGGACTGGCTGATGATGCGGCCGTGAGCCAGCACCAGCACCAGCGGCGATGGCGCCGAGCGAGGCGGCGATAAACGTGCGGCGCTTCATACGGATGCTCCTTTGTCGGCGTGAATGACGATGGTGCGTGCGCGCTTTTGCTCCAGCAGCCGCGGCGCGCATTTCTGTTCGCTTTCATGGATCACCACGCAGTCCATGCACTGGAAGCACTCTGCGTAGACCACCGCGCCACCGGGCTTGATGGCCTGGTAGTCGCAGCGGTGGCGGCAGGTCTGGCACGGCGTGCCGCATTCGCTGCGGCGCGGTATCCAGTCCAGCAGACGAAAACGCCCGAGCAGCGCCAGCGAGGCGCCCAGCGGGCACAGATAGCGGCAAAAGAATTTATGCACAAAGGCGCTGATTGCCAGCAGCGCCAGCGCATACGCCGCATATGGCCAGGCGCGCACGAAATTGAGCGTGATCGCCGTCTTGAACGGTTCCAGTTCGACCAGCGTATCGACGGCAAAGCCGGTCAATGCGCTGGCCATGATCAGCGCCAGCGCCAGATACTTGATGCGTTTGAGACGCAGATCAAGCGCGCGGTTCAGCTTGAGCTGGGGCAGCTTGAACCACCTCGCCAGCTTGCCGGTGAATTCCTGCAGCGCGCCGAACGGACATAGCCAGCCGCAAAAAGTCCCTCTTCCCCACAGCAGCAGCGACACCAGAACGAAAGCCCATAGCGCCACTGTCATCGGATCGTGCAGCAGGAATGACAGGCCGCGCCCGGCCACCAGCGCCTGCAGCGCGCCGGTCAGGTTGACGATCGAGAGCTGCGCCTGCGCGCAGTAGCCGATAAAGCCGACAGTAAAGGCCAGATAGACAAGGCGGAACCAGGCGAAGCGGCGACCGTTGCTGCTCAGTTTGCGCGGCATCGACAGTGCCAGCGCCAGCACGGCCAGTCCCGCCGCCAGTATCAGCAGATCGCTGCGCCGCTCGCTCCATGCCGCATGCCAGCTCGTGTCACCCGGCGCGGCAATCAGGAAACGCGATGTCACGCGATAGGTGACCGGCAGCTCGCGCACAATGCGCTCCGGATAGAACTGGCCCTTGCTGCGCGTGACCGGCACGGTGAAATCAAACGCGGCGCCAGGGTCGAGCCCCGCTTCGGCCGGCACGCGAAACACGGTCAGGCTGGCGTCCGCTGGCGCAGGAATTCCGGGCAGCAGTTTCAGGTCGAGATCGAGGTCGCGCATATCGATGGCCAATTCGTGCTGGCGCAGCAGCAGCCGCTCGGGTATGCCGCCGCGCGTAAAGTCCTCGCCCGGCACGCGATGGCGGCCCGACGAGATCACCAGAATGGCCTGGTCGCCCTGCTCTATCCAGGGCTTGAGTTTTTCCAGGCTCGCTTCGGTCAGCAGGCTGCGCGCCACGCCGGGCACGGAGACGCAGGCGAGATACAGGTCGATAAAAATATCGCCGGGCTGGCGCAGCGCTTCCTCGTCGAGCCGCGCACCATCGCTGCCGGCGTACAGCTTTTCCAGCTGCGCGTTGGTCACCCGCAGATGCCGCACCAGTCCCTCGCCCAACAGGCGCTCGAACGTCATGGTGTCGAGAAGATCCGTGCGCACGCGGGCCATCCCGCCCGCTCCCCTGCCCGCGCCAAACCCCAGCTTGCGGCGCGACACCAGCAAGGCCGCTGCCAGCACGCTTTCATTGATGATGCGCACCGAAACAGTCGCCTTGGAGACACCGTCGATAGTCACGCGCGCGGCGTCAGGCTGGCGCGTACGCCGGCCATTGGTCTCGATGCCGATATGCTGTTTGAGCGAGACGCCCCGGTATTGTTTGACGAATTCGAACAGCGGCGCTTCGCCCAGGCCGTACTGGAATACCGGCTCATGCTGCGACAGCACCTCGACGCCGAGAAAGCGCCCGGCGGGATCGATCGCCACCAGCAGGTTGACGGGCACCCCCGAAAAGCCGGGAATGGGCGCCAGATCGACCGATTCGAAGACATAGCCGGCCAGCTCGCCGCCATTGGCGCCCTGGCGGAACAGAGGCCAGACCGGCAGCTCCGCATCGCGTTCGCCGACCGTCAGCGGCGCCGGAAAACGTTGCGCCAGTTCGGCTTTTGTCATTACCCCCGCCTGCGCGGTGGCGGCGCCGAGCAGCAGCGCCAGCGCGCCCGCCGCCAGGTGAAGGACAAGGAAAAGGGCGAGCGTTATCGCGCGCCGGCAGCGCGCCATGGTATGCATCATGGTCTCCAGTGTGGTCGGGCAGGCGTAAAAAAAGCTGACGGCCGCAGCCGCCAGCTAAACCGTATCCGGGCGAGCGGGGAGATGACGCCCGCTGTGTTCCAGACCGGGTGGCAACAAACTAGTTGGTCACGCCTTTCGAGGGATGCCGCAGCTGCGCCAGCTCGTCGTCGGTGAACAGGCGCGAGCGCGTGAGAAAGCGCCGGCCGGTGCCGTTATCGAGCGAGAACATGCCGCCATTGCCATCGACCACGTCGATGATCAGCTGCGTATGTTCCCAGTACGCGAACTGCTCGATGCCCATGTAGAACGGCGTGCCGTCCAGGTTGCCGAGGTAAACGTCGGTGTCGGAAAGATTGAACTCGCCGGCCGCGTAGCACATCGGCGCGCTGCCATCGCAGCAGCCGCCCGACTGGAAAAACATCAGCGGTCCATGCTTGCCACGCAGGGTGGCCAGCATGTCGAGTGCGGCCGCCGTGGCCGTCACGCGTTCCATGGTCATGACGACTCCTCAGAAGAAGCCCAGCGCGTTCGGGCTGTACGACACCAGCAGGTTTTTCGTCTGCTGGTAATGGTCCAGCATCATCTTGTGGTTTTCGCGGCCGATACCCGACTGCTTGTAGCCACCGAATGCGGCGTGGGCCGGATACAGGTGGTAGCAATTGGTCCACACGCGGCCGGCCTGGATGGCGCGGCCGACACGGAAGGCGCGCGAACCGTCGCGCGTCCACAGGCCCGCGCCCAGGCCATACAGGGTGTCGTTGGCGATGCGCAGCGCATCGGCTTCGTCCTTGAAAGTGGTGACGGAGACGACTGGCCCGAAAATCTCTTCCTGGAAGATGCGCATGCTGTTGTCGCCCTTGAACACGGTCGGACGCACGTAGTAGCCCTGTTCCAGGTCGCCGCCCTGCGTATTGCGCTCGCCGCCGGCCAGTACTTCAGCGCCTTCCTGCTTGCCGATATCGATATACGACAGGATTTTTTCCAGCTGCTCCTGCGATGCCTGCGCGCCCAGCATGGTGGAAGAGTCGAGCGGGTTGCCCTGCTTGATCTTCGCCACGCGCTCCAGTGCACGGGCGATGAACGCTTCGTAGATCGATTCCTGGATCAGCACGCGCGACGGGCAGGTGCACACCTCGCCCTGGTTCAGCGCGAACATGGCAAAGCCTTCCAGGCACTTGTCGAAGAACGCATCGTCGGCGTCCATCACATCGGCAAAGAAAATGTTCGGCGACTTGCCGCCCAGCTCCAGCGTGACCGGAATCAGGTTCTGCGCCGCGTACTGCATGATCAGACGGCCGGTACCCGTCTCGCCGGTGAACGCAATTTTTGCAATGCGTTTGTTCGATGCCAGCGGTTTGCCCGCTTCCAGGCCATAGCCGTTGACGATATTGAGCACGCCCGGCGGCAGCAGGTCGCCGATCAGTTCGATCAGCACCATGATCGAGGCCGGCGTCTGCTCGGCGGGTTTCAGTACCACGCAGTTGCCGGCGGCCAGGGCCGGCGCCAGCTTCCACACCGCCATCAGGATAGGAAAATTCCACGGGATGATCTGGCCGACCACGCCCAGCGGCTCGTGGAAGTGATAGGCGTAGGTTTCCGAATCGATCTGCGCCACGGAACCTTCCTGGGCGCGGATGCAGCCGGCGAAATAGCGGAAATGGTCGATCGCCAGCGGGATGTCGGCGGCCGTGGTTTCGCGGATCGGCTTGCCGTTGTCGATGGTTTCGGCGGTGGCGATCAGCGCCAGGTTCGCTTCCATGCGGTCGGCGATTTTATTGAGGATATTGGCGCGTTCGGTCTGCGAGGTCTTGCCCCACGCATCCTTGGCGGCATGCGCGGCGTCCAGCGCCAGCTCGACGTCTTCCGCAGTGGAACGGGCCACTTCGCAAAACACCTGGCCCGTGATCGGCGTGATATTGCCGAAGTATTCGCCTTTGACGGGAGCGACGAACTTGCCGCCGATATAGTTGTCGTAGCGCTGTTTGAAGGGATTGGCTACGCCCAGTTTGCTGATGTCTGCCAGATTCATGTCGTCCTCTTTCTCGTTGGTCTTAGCTTCGATGAAAGCCGCCGCGAGGCGGCCCTAGGAGTGTTGTGTCAGGTGATCCTGATCTCTTGTTTTGCAATTGCCGTGCCAGCCTGCAAATAGCGGCGATGGCCGCCCGCCCAGCCGGCGCGCTGCGTCAAATAGGATCATCCGCGCCTTGCCGTTGTTCCGTTTCTGAGCAGCGCAACAGCTGCAGCGGCACGGCGCATGGCGATGCGCGCGATGGCATACCGATTGCTACCCAGGTCATGACGCGATCGAGCGCATAACCAGAACGGAGACCATCATGACCCCACGTATTTCTACCACCATCCATACCCGGCGCCTGCGTACCCTGCGGCTGGCCGCCGGCGGCCTGGCCTGCATGCTGGCGGCCGCGGCCGTCTGGGCGCACGGCAACATGACGCCGCAGGCGGTCGATACATCCACACTGCCACAACTGGGCGCCGAGTGGCGCACGGAAAACCCGTATCGCAACAATGCGGAAGCGATACGGATCGGCAACTCTGCCTTTACCCAGAACTGCGCGCGCTGCCACGGGCTGGAAGCCGTGTCGGGCGGCATGGCGCCGGATTTGCGCAAGCTCGACAATGACTGTGCGGCCTTGCCGGATGCCAAGAAAAAAGAGGCTTGCGCGCAGGAAATTGATCAGTATGTGCTGGAGACGGTGCGCCATGGCCGCTCGCGCAATGGCGCCGTGTATATGCCGCCATTCGAGGGCGTATTCAGCCAGGAGGCGATCTGGGCGGTGAAGGCGTATCTGGAGACGCGGCGCGAGGTGCCGTTGTAGGACAGTGGTGTTGTCGGGTTACGCGCTTGCGCGCTAACCCGACCTACGCACCTGCATAAACCGTAGGTCGGAACAGGCCCGCAGGGCCGTAATCCGACAACATTGTTAACCGTGCCGGATTACGTCCCCTCACCCCGGCACTTTCGCCCACGCCATGCACCACCCCGGCGCCGCAATCTGCTTGCGGCCAAACATGGCGCACCCCGCCCAGGCATCGTCCTTTTTCCCCTGAAAAAACGAACAGTTGGCACAGTGCTGCGCCGGCTTGTGCTGCGGGTATTTTTTGGTATCGACCTTGTTCGTATCGTGGCGATAGCCCAGCGCTTTCGCCTGGTCGCTGTCCTCGTCGACCTTGGGTGCACTCGATTGTGCACCGGCCAGCGAGGCGGCGCCCATGCCGCCAACGGCGAGCAGTTGGCAAAGAAAATGGCGGCGTAATGGTTGATGCATGGTGGTCTCCTGTTGTCGTTATCAAGAAGGCGCAAGGCGGCCTTGCCCGTCCATCAGCAACCCTTGTGCCAGCACCCGCCCGCCACGGGCGGCGCCAGCGCACTGTGACAAAACAGGACAGCATTACCGTGCCCACTGTGGCAGGACGGCGCACACCTGGTCGTCAACGCTGCGCAAAACGCCTGGCATGCATGTTGCTCAATTGGTCATCAGCGACCACGTCGCACCACCAACTATAAAACCAGCAAGGGAGACCAGCATGCAGCCAGTATTTCCACGTCCAATCGCTTTCGCCATCCTCGCCCTGATCGCCGGCGCCGCCACGGCCGCCGACACCAAAGTCACCTGGGACGATATCGCCAACGCCGACAAGGGCACGACCGAAGTGCTCAGCTATGGCCTGGGCCTGAAAGCGCAGCGCCACAGCCTGGCGAAAAAAATCAACACGAAAAACGTTGACCAGATCGTGCCTGCCTGGACCTTTTCTTTCGGCGGCGAAAAGCAGCGCGGCCAGGAAGCGCAGGCGCTGGTCCACGACGGCATCATCTACGTGACGGCCTCGTACTCGCGCATTTATGCGCTCGACGCGAAGACCGGCAAACAGCTGTGGGCCTATGAGCACCGCCTGCCCGACGATATCCGCCCCTGCTGCGACGTGGTCAACCGCGGACCGGCCATCTTTGGCGACAAGGTGTATTTCGGCACGCTCGACGCGCGCATCGTGGCGCTCAACAAGAACACCGGCAAGGTGATGTGGAACGAAAAATTCGGCGACCAGAAACTCGGCTACACGATGACCGGCGCGCCATTCATCATTCGCGAAAAAGGCGGCCGCGTGCTGCTCATCCACGGTAACTCGGGTGACGAATTCGGCGCCCAGGGCTGGCTGTTCGCGCGCGATCCGGAAACCGGTGCCGAGGTCTGGGCGCGTCCGCTGGTCGAAGGCCACGTCGGCCGCACCGACGGCAAACCGGGCACGCCGACCGGCGACGCCAGGGCGCCGAGCTGGCCGCGCGACAAGGACGGCAAGCTGCGCGAATCGTGGGAACATGGCGGCGGCGCGCCATGGCAGACGGCCTCGTTCGACCCGGAGACCAATACCATCGTCATCGGCGCCGGCAACCCTGCGCCATGGAATACCTGGGAGCGTACCAAGGAAGGCGACGATCCGCGCAACTGGGACAGCCTGTTCACCTCGGGCCAGGCCTATGTCGACGCCAGCACGGGCGAACTGAAAGGCTTTTACCAGCACACGCCGAACGATGCCTGGGATTTCTCGGGGAATAACTCGGTGGTGCTGTTCGACTACAAGGACGCCAAAACGGGCAAGCTGGTCAAGGCCTCCGCGCATGCCGACCGCAATGGCTACTTCTACGTTACCGATCGCACCAAGCTGGCCCTGGGTGCCGGCTATCCGAACAAGCCGACGTCCTTGATCAACGCCTGGCCTTTTGTCGACGGCATCAACTGGGCCAAGAGCATCGACCTGAAAACGGGCCGGCCGGTGGAAAACGGCAAGCGCCCGCCGCTGCCGGAAGCGGGCGCCGACAAGGGCAAGGCCGTTTTCGTGTCGCCGCCATTCCTGGGCGGCACCAACTGGATGCCGATGTCGTATTCGCCGGACACGGGCCTGTTCTACATCCCCGCCAACCACTGGGGCATGGATTACTGGACCGAGCAAATCCACTACAAGGCCGGTTCCGCCTACCTGGGCCAGGGCTTCCGCATCAAGCGCCTGTATGACGACCATATCGGCACCCTGCGCGCGATCGATCCGAAGACCGGCAAGATCGTCTGGGAAAACAAGGAAAAATTCCCGCTGTGGGGCGGCACCCTGACCACCGCCGGCGGCCTGCTGATCACGGGAACCTCGGACGGCTTCGTGAAAGCGTTCGATGCCAAGACCGGCAAGGAACTGTGGAAGTACCAGACCGGCTCCGGCGTGGTGTCCGTGCCCGTCACCTGGGAACAGGATGGCGAGCAGTATATCGGCCTGTCGAGCGGCTACGGCGGCGCGGTGCCGCTGTGGGGCGGCGACATGGCCGAGCTGACCAAGCAGGTGACGCAGGGCGGCAGCTACTGGGTCTTCAAGCTGCCGAAAGCGCCATCGCGGGTAGCGAGCAAATGAGGACGGCGCCGGGTAGTCTGATGGCTCTCGGCGCGCTGCTGTGCTGGGCCCTGTGCCTGGCACCGCCTGCCGGCGCGCAGACCATCCAGGGCGAGGCCGCGCCCGAGGTCACCATCATCGGCGGCTGCCACCTGTGGCCGTATGCGCAATGCGCGAACGCCGACCTGCGCGGCGCCAACCTGGTCGGCAAGGACCTGCACGGCGCCGACCTGCGCGGCGCGCGCCTGATGCGGGCCAACCTGCGCAGCACCAACCTGGCCGGCGCCCTGCTCGACGGCGCCGACCTGACGGGTGCGATGGCGTATTCGCTCAATGCGCCGGGCGCCTCGTTCCGGCACGCCATCCTGGCCGGCGCCAACCTGGAAACGAGCCGGTTGATGCGCGCCGACATGGACGGCGCCGACCTGCGCGGCGCCAGCCTGGAGGCGGCACGCCTGAATCTCGCCAGCCTGGTGGGCGCCAGCCTGGTCGACGCCGACCTGCAGGAAGCCAAGTTCTGGGGCTCGAACCTGAAGAACGCCAACCTAGAGCGCGCCATCCTGCGCTTTGCCATTTTCCCCGACGCCAACCTGGAGGGCTGCACCGGCTGCCCGGCCGGCTGGTAATACCGGAGCCCCGCCATGCACCGACTGCTTCTGCTTTTGCTGTTTTCTCCGCTGGCCGCGCAGGCCGGGGAAACCAACCCGGTACGCGGCGACCCTGCCGCCATCGCCCTTGGGGCGCAGGTCTTCCAGGCCAACTGCGCGCGCTGCCATGGGGAACAGGCAACCGGCCCCTCGGCGGAAGCGCCGGATCTGCGCCGTCTGAACGCCTTTTGCCAGCCGTTGAAGGACGGCGCACTGCAGGCGCGCTGCCTGCAGGATGTCGACAGCTACTTTATGATGGCGGTAACTACCGGTAAGGTTCGTGCCGGGATAGTCTATATGCCGCCATGGCGCGACGTGCTGACTGCCGGGGAAATCTGGGCCGTGCGCAGCTTTATCGAAAGCCGCCCGCTTGCCGCGCCGCGGCTCAAGACCAGCGTCGACATCGACCATGCAGCGCATTAGCCGTACCCACTATTGGAGAATTCATGAAGCAGTACCCATTCCGTTTGAACGCGGTCGCCGCGCTGTTCGCGCTGGGCGCCTGGCCGGTTGCCAGCGCCCTGGCGGCCGAGCCCGAGGCTGACGCGCAATTCGCTACCCTGCCGGTCGCCGATGTGGTGGTGGTCAGCGCTACCCGCGTCGGCCACCCCAGCTTCGACCTGCCCGCCTCGATCGACGTGGTCGACAGCGCGCGCATCCAGGATGGCCAGATCCGCGTCAACGCCTCGGAAGCGCTGGCCGCGGTGCCGGGCCTGGTGGTGCAGAACCGCCAGAACTATGCGCAGGACCTGCAGATCTCGTCGCGCGGCTTTGGCGCCCGCTCCGCCTTTGGCGTGCGCGGCGTGCGCTTGATCAGCGACGGCATCCCGGCCAGCATGCCCGACGGCCAGGGCCAGGCTGCCACCTTCAATCTCGATACGGCCGAACGCATCGAAGTGCTGCGTGGGCCGTTTTCCGCCATCTACGGCAACCATTCGGGCGGCGTGGTGCAGCTGTTTTCCAGGGATGGACAGAATCCGCCGTCGGTGGAACTGAACGTCACCGGCGGCAGCTACGGCACCAATAAAGTGGACCTCAATGCGCAGGGCGAAGCGAACGGCATCGGCTACGTGCTCGACGGCTCGCGCTTTCGCACCGACGGTTTCCGCGACCACAGCGCGGCCACGCGCGAGCAGGCATTCGGCAAGATCACCGTCAAGCCGAATGCGGACGGCAAGCTGACCATCGTGGCCAACAGTCTGCACCAGGGCAATACGCAGGACCCGCTGGGCGCCACCTGGGCCACGTTCGAACGCGACCCGCGCGCCGGCGAGCTTGACGCGACCGACCCACAGAATCCCAAGCGCACGCTGGCCGAACGCTACAACACGCGCAAGAGCATCGACCACCAGCAGATCGGCGCCACCTGGGAACAGCGCTTCGGCGACGACCGCCTGCGCGTGATGGCATATGGCGGCAACCGCGATGTGATCCAGTACCAGGCATTCACCAAGGGCTTCCAGGCACCGGCCAGCCATTCGGGCGGCGTGGTCGACTTCAAGCGCGACTTCTACGGCATCGACACCAACTGGACCCACGTGAACCAGCTGGCCGGCGGCAAGCTCAGTACCACCTTCGGCATTGACTATGGCCGCTCGAAGGACGACCGTACCGGCTATGAAAACTATATCGGCGATGTGTTCGGCCTGAAGGGACGGCTGCGCCGCGACGAGCAGAATGTGGTGTCCAGCCTCGACCCGTACATCCAGGCGGAATGGCAGAGCGGCCCGTGGATGCTGAGCGCGGGCGTACGGCACAGCAAGATGAAAGTGTCGGTCGATGACCATTACTTCGGCAACGGCAATGACAGCGGCAGCCTGGAGTTCAGCCACACGACGCCGGTACTGGGCGTGCTGTACCAGGTCAATCCGAATCTGAATGTGTATGCCAGCGCCGCGCGCGGCTTCGAGGCACCAACCTTGAACGAGCTGTTTTATTCGGGCAGCGGCAGCGGCTTCAATTTCAGGCTGAAACCGGCCACCAGCACCAACCTGGAAGCGGGTGTCAAGGCGCGCGTCAACAACAATACGCATGTCAATGCGGCCGTGTTCCAGGTGCATACGGACGATGAACTGGTGGTCGACGCTTCCAGCGGCGGTCGCACCAGCTACAAGAACGCCAGCAAGACCGTGCGCCAGGGCGTGGAAGTGTCGCTCGACTCCAGCCTGCCGTATGGTTTCACTACCAGATGGGCGCTGACCAGTCTGCACGCCGTATATGACGAAGCATTCGGTGCCGTCGCCAAGGGCAGCCGCCTGCCGGGCGTGCCAAGCGCGAATCTGTTTGCGGAACTGGCGTGGAAGGACTCGCTGGAGCGCTTTGGCGCGGCGTTCGAGGGCGTGGCCAGCAACAAGGTGTATGCGGAAGACAGCAACCAGGAAAAGCCGGCGCCCGGCTATACGGTGTTCAACGCGCGCGTCAATGCGAAACAAAGCCTGGGCAACTGGCGCTTCAAGCAGTTCGCGCGCCTGAACAACCTGTTCGACAAGACCTATGTGGGTTCGGTCATCGTCGGCGACAGCAACAAGCGCTACTACGAGGCGGCGCCAGGCCGCAACTGGCTGCTGGGTGTCAGCGCGCAGTACGTGTTCTGATCAGGCGGCACTGACCGTGCACAGGGCAGCATGTTCATGCTGCTCGAAGCGTATCGTCACCGGCAGGAAACGGGCGATGATCTCGGCATTGGTCAGCGCATGCTGGGAGATGGTGGTGGCCGTAAAGGCGCCGCCACCGGCCAGCGCCATCGGCAGCAGCAGTTGGTCCGCCAGGTGCTCGCCGACGGCCGCTTCGGACTTCAGATAGCGCCGCACTTCATTGAGCAAGCGCTTGGCCACCGTCTCGGCCAGCAGCGACTTTTCGCCGAACGACGCAAATACCTCCGTCACGTATTCGTGTTCCAGCGTCAGCAGCAGCACATTGCCCGGCCCCTGCTCGGCCGGCAAGGCACGCAGGCGCAACTGCTTGCCGCTCCAGCCCATGCCCGACGCAATGCGTTCCAGTTCGCGCTCGGCCACGCCGGCCGACACGCCGGCCACAAAACTCTCGGCATAGCCGTCATTGCGCTCGCCGCGAACCAGCACCTCGATCGGCTGCAACTGCGCGCACGGCTTCACGCTGGCGCTCACCTCGCCGCCGCCGGCCGGAAAGAAACCGAAGCGCGGCAGCTCGATCCCGATCTGCGCGCCCATCTGCGCCATCACGCGGCCATACGCGCGCTGCAGGAAATGCACGGGCGGCGCCAGCGGATTGTGGGTGCCGCCGGTAATATGAATGGTGGACGGGGCGTGCGCATGCAGCAGCGCCGGCAGCAGCGTTTGCAGCACCAGCGTGCAGCTGCCGGCGCTGCCGATGGCAAAGCGGTAGTCGCCGCCACGTATCGGCCCGGGCACGAATTCCAGCGTGGAGGAGCCCAGCGCCACCGGCGAAGTGCGCGCGCCGCACACCTGCACGGCAGCCTGCACCGCCACCAGGTGCTGGCGCAGCAGGCCCGGCTTGGATCTGCCGGCACGGATGCCCGTCAAACGGAACGGCTGGCCCGTGATCATGGACAGGGTCAGCGCGGAGCGCAGTATCTGCCCGCCGCCTTCTCCCTGGGAACCATCAATTTCTATCATTTTGCTTCTCTTTCTATCCCTTGACGCAGACAACCTGCTTCAACACATGCACCACATCGACCAGTTCGCGCTGGGCCAGCATCACCGCGTCGATATCCTTGTAGGCCATCGGAATCTCGTCGATCACATTGGCATCCTTGCGGCACTCGACGCCTTCGGTGGCGCGTACCTGGTCTTCCAGATTGAAGCGGCGCTTCGCTTCCGTGCGGCTCATGGTGCGTCCAGCGCCGTGGCTGCAGCTGTGGAAGCTGTCCGCATTACCTTTGCCGCGCACGATAAAACTCTTCGCCCCCATCGACCCTGGAATGATGCCCAGCTCGCCCTCGCGCGCCGATACCGCCCCCTTGCGCGTAACCAGCACATCCTTGCCGAAGTGGTGCTCCTTCTGCACATAGTTGTGGTGGCAGTTGACCGCTTCCACGTGCGTCTCGAACGGCTTGTGGATCACCGTGCGCACGGCCGCAATCAGGTTCTGCATCATCACTTCGCGGTTGTTGCGCGCAAAACGCTGCGCCCAGCCGACCGCCTCCACGTAATCATTGTAATGCTGCGTCCCTTCGGCCAGGTAGGCCAGGTCCTGGTCCGGCAGGTTGATGAAGTGGGTGCGCATGTCCTGCTTGGCCAGTTCGATGAAATGGCTGCCGATGGCATTACCCACGCCGCGCGAACCGGAATGCAGCATGAACCAGACAGCGCCCTGCTCGTCGAGGCACACTTCGACAAAGTGGTTGCCGCTACCCAGCGTTCCCAGGTGGCGGTAGTTATTGGTGTTCTTCAGCTTCGGCGTCTTCAGGCAGATCGCATCGAATTCGTCCTTCAGCTGCAGCCACGCCGCATCGACCGCCGACGGCGGCGTATGCCAGGAGCCCTCGTCGCGTCCGCGGTGGCCGCGCGTTTTCGGCGACATGCCGTGCGGGATGGCGCGCTCGATGGCGCTGCGCAGCGGTCCCAAGTTGTCCGGCAAATCGTTGGCCGACAGCGTGGTTTTCGCCGCCATCATGCCGCAGCCGATATCGACGCCGACGGCGGCCGGGATCACCGCGCCCAGGGTCGGAATCACGCTGCCGATGGTCGAACCTTTGCCCAGGTGGACGTCCGGCATCACGGCGATATGCTTGTAGATGAACGGCAAGGTCGCCGTATTGCGCAGCTGCTTTTTCGCCGCTTCTTCGACCGGCACGCCGCGCGTCCACATTTTCACGGGACGGCTGCCTTCTACATGCATCACTTCGTATTCTTCGTTTTTCATATGCTCTCTCTTCTTTTTATCATCATGAGGGGCCCGACAAGGGGTGACAAGATTTCCGGCAACTGCCGGACCGGTTTGACGCGGTTTTACGATGTAATCCTGCCTGCATTCGGGGTACAACGGGTGAAACTGAGCATGACCAGGGATGGACAAGACGCCTTTACATGTAGTCCTGTCCGCATTCATGCGTACTGCCCGGCGGCCATCACGCCACTGCGAACTCGATGGCTTCGATCTCGCCCACCCAGTGGGCGGGGTCCAGCTGGCCAGCGGCAAACGCGGCGATGATCCTGAACACATCGTCGGAAAAACCACCGATATTCAAGATGTCTTCCCGCTCGCACGCCTGGGTGGTGGCGTGCGGCGAAATATCGATGCAGACCAGCCGGGCTTGCGGATTGTGCTGCTTGAACTTCTGCCACTGCCGCATCGTTTCCGTCGCACCCGGCCGTGTCGCGTCGACCCACGACTCGTTGTCGGACACAAAAATCACCAGGTCGGCCGTTATTCTTTTCCAGTTCATGCGGGCCAGCGGCGCGCTGCAATTGGTGCCGCCACCACCGATCGCCGCCAGTTTTGCCGCGTTTTCCATCACCGTGCCCTGCGCATCAAGCGGGCACTTGACCACGCTTTGCTCGAACGGCAGCACCACGGCGTCCGGATTCTTGCGCAGCACGGCCGCCGCCACCAGTGCCGCCACGTCGATGCAGCGCATGACAGAGGTGGCGCTGCCGCGATAACCGCTGACGGGCGACGACATGGAACCCGATACATCGGGACACACCACCACTTTTCCTGCGATCTGCGGCACGTGCGCCAGCGACGCTTCCAGCGCCTGCTCCAGGGCGGACCGCACGATGGCCGGCACGTTTTCTCCTGCCGCCGCATGGGCCGACATCAGCTGGTACGGAAACACGCGTGCCCGCGCTATCGCTTCCGGGTCGCGCAGCTTGTCCGCGATCAGTTGCGCCATGCCCTCGATGCCGAACACGCCATGGCGTGCTAAGGTATTCAGATTCATGCGCAGCATCTGCCAGCCGCCCTGCCGCGCAATCTGCGCCCACTGCTCTGCCGACAAGGGCAAGGCCGTCAGCATCTGGAACGGTACGGCCGGCACCGGCAGCGATGGGTCCATCTTGTATGCTTCGAAAGCACGCAGGATGGGCGGCAATGCCTCCGGCTGGTAGTCCTTGCCAATCAGCCAGGCAAAGAACGCCGCGCGCCATGCTTCCTGCGGTTTCGGATGCACCATCTTCACCACGTCGGCCAGCGATGGCACATTGCCCACCGATGCGGCCAGCAAGGCCTGTTCGGATGCGTTGTTCAGCCAGGCCTGCACCAGTTTTTTCGGACGCGTGCCCAGCGACCTGCGGCCCACGGCGCCCGAGCGCAGGATCTGCACGAAGTTGCGCAGCATCTTGCCGTTGTCGATCACGCGGCCGAACGCTGGCGCCAGTTGTTGCGCGCCTTGGCCGGCCAGCACGGCCAGCAGCAAGGCCGGCATGTCTTTCATGTAGCCGCGCTCACGGCAGTACACGGCCGTCTGCGCAATGAACCGGGGATCGATCGCCTTGCACAATTCCAGCACCGTCGCCAGTTGCGCATCGGCGCCGGCATAAAAGGTCGTGTTCAGGCAGCCGGTGGCGGCGTACTGCGCCAGCTGGTGGCGTGGCGACAGCGCATACGCCGGGGCGCCTTCGGAATTGACGCCCAGCGCTGCCGGCAACAAGCCGGCTTGTTTTGTGCTCTGGAATAACTGCAAGTTGGCCATGATGGAATCCTCTCTTCTACTGTTTTATCTCGTTTGTATCCTCTCTATTGCAAGCGCTGTGCCAGCTTTTGAAACTGGCATAAAAATTTCGTAAGCCTTTGATTATACGAAATAAATTTCTTCCATCAGATTTCACCGAAAATTAGGTGCATTTTTATTTTCATGATAAATTATCTTTTCATATAAATTCTTATCCTGTAATTTTCAAATCATGCAAGCAAAACGTACGGTGGTCATCGGTTTTCTGGGCACGCAACTCGATAACGGAAGAGGTGCCGCGCGCTGGGAAAAGTGGCGGCCCAGCGTGGCGCTGACCCGGCATGACGACAAGGTGATCGATCGTTTCGAATTGCTGTACACGGGTCCGCAGTTCGAGAACCTGGTGCGCCAGGTCGCGCAGGACATCGCCGGCGTCTCGCCGGAGACGGAACTGGTCGCGCATGACCTGCCGATCAAGGATGCCTGGGATTTCGAGGATGTGTATGCGGCGCTGTATGATTTTGCCAACAGCTATCCGTTCGATCCGGACAAGGAAGACTACTGGATCCATATCACCACTGGCAGCCACGTGGCGCAGATCTGCATGTTCCTGATGACGGAGGCGCGCTACTTTCCCGGCCGGCTGGTGCAAACGTCGCCGCCGAAACGCCAGAATGCCAATTCGCCCGGCAGCTATACGCTGATCGACCTGGACCTGTCGCGCTACGACCAGATCGCGCAGCGTTTTACGCGCGAGCAGGCAGCCGGCGTGGCGTTCCTCAAATCCGGCATCGCCACCCGCAACGCGCGCTTCAACGCCATGATCGATGAAATCGAGCGCGTCGCCATCAAGTCGAAAGCGCCGATGCTGCTGATGGGGCCAACTGGCGCCGGCAAGTCGCTCCTGGCGCGCCGCATCCATGAACTGAAAAAATCGCGCCATCAGCTTGATGGCAAATTCATCGATCTCAATTGCGCCACCCTGCATGGCGATGGCGCGGCGTCGACCTTGTTCGGCCATATCAAGGGATCGTTTACGGGGGCCGGTTCCGACCGTCCCGGCCTGCTGCGCAGCGCGCACAAGGGCCTGCTGTTTCTCGATGAAATCGGCGAGCTGGGACTGGACGAGCAGGCGATGCTGCTCAAAGCGATCGAGGAAAAGCGCTTCTTCCCGGTCGGCGCCGACACGGAAGTACAAAGCGACTTCCAGCTGATCGCCGGCACCAACCGGGACCTGGGAAAAGAGGTGGCGGCCGGGCGTTTTCGCGAAGACCTGTATGCGCGCATCAATCTGTGGACGTACGAACTGCCTGGCCTGGCCCGCCGTCCCGAAGATATCGAACCGAATCTGGAATACCTGCTGGCCCAATACAGCGCGCAATCCGGCGAGCGCGTGCGCTTCAACAAGGAAGCACGCGTGCGTTTCATGCATTTTGCGGCCTCGCCGTCGGCCAGCTGGCGCGGCAACTTCCGCGACCTGTCGGCGGCCGTCACGCGCATGGCCACGCTGTCGGAAGCGGGCCGCATTACCGACAATGTCGCTGCAGATGAAATCAAACGCTTGAAGCGATTGTGGCAACCACAGGAGAGCCAGGTGGGCGGTTCCGGAGTGGATCTGGCCGCCATCATGGGGGAAGAAGCGGCCACGCAACTTGATCTGTTCGATGCGCTGCAGCTGCAGTCGGTGATCAAAGTGTGCCGCCAGTCGAACAGCCTGTCCGATGCGGGCCGCAAGCTGTATGCGGTATCGCGCGATGCGAAAGCCAAACCGAACGACGCCGACCGGCTCAAGAAATTCCTGGCGCGCTTTGCGCTCGGCTGGGATACAGTAGCCACGGACAAACAAGAGAACTGATCATGATCCCTGAAGATACACGAGTAGAAATCATGCGCCGCCTGGCGGTGGTGGAAGAAAAAGAAAGCGTGCGGATTTTGCTGGCTATCGAGTCCGGCAGCCGCGCCTGGGGTTTTGCCTCGCCCAACAGCGATTTCGATGTGCGCTTTATTTATGCGCGTCCACAGGACTGGTATCTGTCGGTCGACCTGGAAGACAAGCGCGACGTCATCGAATACCCGATCGTCGATGAGATCGACCTCAATGGCTGGGACGTGCGCAAGGCGCTGCAGCTGTTCTGGCGCTCGAACCCCGCCGTGATCGAGTGGATACAATCACCGATCAATTATATCGACCAGGGCGGTTTCAAGGCCGGCATGCAGGAACTGCTCGAATCCGTCTATACGGTCGAAAAAGGCATTTACCATTATCGCAGCATGGCCAAGACCAATTATCGCGGCTATCTGATGGCGGACATGGTGCCGCTGAAGAAGTATTTTTATGTCCTGCGACCGCTGCTGGCCACGCGCTGGATCGAAGCCTACCGCACCGCACCGCCGATCGAATTTGCGGCCTTGCTGCATCTGCTGCCCAAGGAACAGGGGCTGCTGGAAGAAATCCACATGCTGCTCGAACGCAAAAAGCTGGCGTTGGAAAAAGAACTGGCGCCACGCATCGACAAGCTCAATGCCTTTATTGAAGCGGAACTGGCCAGGCTGGAAAGCTTCAGCGTCGAAAAGGAAGACAAGGCGGGCGGGATGGAGCAGCTCAATGCCTTGTTCCGGAAAATGCTGAACGGGTTGGGGTAGATACTGTTATCCCCGTCAAGCGGTGTGCAAGGTCGGATCAAATATTTTT
>NZ_DAMAGB010000070.1:0-21555 GCF_031995485.1 Janthinobacterium sp. | reverse complement strand
CGACCTGCTGCAGGTAGGCGCTACCGGCTACGCGCAGGCTGCTGCGCGGCAACGGTGCCATGCAGTTGGCCGGGTCGAACTCGAAGGCGCGGTGGCCGCGTCCGCTGTTGATGGTCTGGTACAGCAGGTCGAGCTGGGGCGCGATAAAAGTCCAGTCGTCAAGCGCCTTTTGCAGGGTCGGCGCGATGCCGTCGGCCAGATGCGCCGTCTTCAGGTCGCGCGAGACAACCGCCAGCTGCCCGTCGCGGGTGCCGTCCTTCAATGTTGCTAATTTCATAACTTCTCAGATGATGGATTCGGCTTTGCAGCTTGTTAAACCCCGCAGCAAATCCGGGGTCGGCCCCTCAGGGTCCGCCCCCCGGCACTTCGCATGCGGGGTGAATCAGGCCAGCAAGGCGATCTGTTCCGGCGTCAGGTAGCACCACTCGCCTTCGGCGATGCCCAGCGACTCCAGCGTCAGGCTGCCGATGGCGGAACGGTGCAGGGCCGTGCAATGGTTGCCGGCGGCGGCCAGCATACGCTTGACCTGGTGGTACTTGCCTTGCTCCAGCACGATTTCCAGCTGGTGCTCGCCGCGCTTGACGCAGACCAGCGCCGCCAGCGGCGCCGGCTCGTCATGCAGCTGCACGCCGGCCAGCAGCAGGGCCACCAGTTCATCGGTGACGGGCTCCTGCGTGGTGGCCTGGTAAATCTTCGGCACATGCCGCTTCGGCGACGATTGTGCATGGATAAACGGGCCATCGTCGGACATCAGCAGCATGCCGGTCGTATCGTGGTCGAGCCGCCCGACCGGCTGCACTTCGCGCCAGGTGAACTGTTCCGGCAACAGGGTCAACACGCCAGGGTGATGGCTGGGCTTGCGCGAGCATTCGAAGTTGGCCGGCTTGAACAAGGCCAGATACAGATGCTGGCGGTACACCCATTCTTCTTCGAACACGTGCAGCACCAGGCCATCGGTCTCGACGGTGGTGCGGTAATTGGTCTGGGTGACGCCATCGATAACGACATCGCCATCGTCGATAAGGGAACGGCAATACTTGCGGGTACCAAAACCCTGCGATTGCAGGATGCGGTCTAGGGATAATTTACTCATGGGCGTGACTTTAACAGATGCGGCAGGCAGCGTGAAGATGCACGGCCGATACCGCTCATGCACAGATATGCCAGACCGCAAGGACTGTTTTTCCTCACAGTAGCTGTTTCTTTTGAGATATGTCAAGCATCAAGAATGTTGCATTGATAGACTGAAACATCATTAGGAATCGGCCTAATGAGCGTTAGGAATTAAGGCAGGCTGAAAGGAATAGCAGATGAAACAACATACCTCCATTACCTTGCAATACAACATAGACCAGATGCGCAGCCGTATCGCCAGCGAACAGGCCGCCATGCACAAGGTGCAACTGGGCGTGGCGCGCTGGCGCGGCGAATTGAGCAGCAACCACAATGACAGGGAACTCGCGCCGCCCATGGCGGCCAGCCAGCGCGCGTGGCACGCTGCCGCGCAATGCCATTTCCTGTGCTGGCTGGCCGACGGCGGTTTTGCCCAAGCGCTGGAGGAATCCGGGGTTGCCGAACCCCTTGTTCTGGCCACGCAGCCTGTCACCAGCCATCAGCCGGCCGCCAGGCCAGCGGATACGCCAGCCTTGCCTGATACCTGCCATAACTGTCCAGCCTGAACGGTGCCGCCAGCCATGCTCCACATTCTTGCTGCGGGCCAGCCAGATAATCGGCCAACCAATCGGCCAACGGCAGCACAAAAGGAAACGGCGGCATTGCGCCGCCGCTCCCAAGTCCCTTCGGGACTTTAGTGAGGAATATAAATTCACTCAAAACCGCATCGTCGATGCAGCAAGTAGTTCAAAGACATACAGATCAAGTTCGTACTGACAACATAGTTGATGTATATCACCCTCCCTTGAGAAGAACTACGCTTTCAATATAGACCATACAGCAAGATTTTCAAGGCAAAATCGCAGTACGTTGAAATTGATTCTCATGCATCGGAGCATGAACGCGGTACTTAACGCAGTGATGGCTGGGCCTGCTTTACGGCCGCCTTCATGGCGCCGGCGCCCATGGCCGCGCCGAATTTCTTCAGCACCCGCTCCGGCAAGCCTTCATGCTGCGTGTAATCGACGATGTCTTCGGCCTTGACGATATCGCGCGCCACGCTGTCGACCGTACCGAAATCGTCGGCCAGGCCCATCTCGACGGCGCGCGCGCCGGTCCAGAACAGGCCCGAGAACGTTTCCGGCGTTTCCTTCAGGCGCTTGCCGCGTCCCGCGCGCACCACGGCGATGAATTGCTGGTGGATTTCATTGAGCATGCCCTGTGCATGCGCCTTGTGCTTCTCGCTCAGCGGACTGAACGGATCCATGAAACCCTTGTTCTCGCCGGCCGTCAGCAGGCGGCGCTCGACGCCGACTTTTTCCATCGTGCCCGTAAAGCCGAAGCCATCCATCAGCACGCCGATCGAGCCCACCACGCTGGCCTTGTTGACATAGATGCGGTCGGCGGCGGCGGCGATGTAATAGCCGCCCGAGGCGCACATTTCATCGACCACCACATATAAAGGCTTGTCCGGATACCCTTTGCGCAGGCGCAGCATCTCGTCGACAATCATGCCGGCCTGTACCGGACTGCCGCCAGGGCTGTTGATGTGCAGCACCACCGCCACCGAACCGCTGTCGGAAAACGCCTTGTCCAGCGCCGGAATCACCACCGCGGCCGAACCGGCGCCTTCGGCGTCGATTTCGCCGCTGATATCGATCAGCGCCGTATGGCGGCCCAGGGTTTCGGTATCGCCCATATTGTTATAGTCATAAAACACCCACAGCGCGAACAGCACGATCAGCAGGCCAAATACCTTGAAGAAGATGCTCCAGCGGCGATGCGCGCGTTGCTCTTGCAATGTTGCAAACACCAGCTTTTCCAGCACCGCGCGTTCCCACTGGCTGTTGCCGGGAATTGCAGGCCCCGCTGCTGCTGGTTTGTCGTTCAGGTTATCGCTCATGATTCACTTTACTTGGAAGACCGCGCCTGGCCCTATGCCTCGCGCGGCGTGACGTACTCGTCGCTCTGCCAGTACAACTGCCCGTCGCGTTCGCTGACCGCGATCGGGCGCAGCCGGCCGCCCTTGCACGGGCCGCCCGCGCACAGCCCGCTGTCCGGCACATAGATGGCGCCATGCGTCGAACACATCAGATACAAGCCGCTCGACTCGAAGAACTCGCCTTCGGCCCAGTCGAGTTCGATCGGCACGTGGGCGCAGCGGTTCAGGTAGCCGTAGGGCTTGCCGTCGTAGCGCACCACAAAGCCGGTGGTCGCCTCGCCGCCAGCCAAGACGGGAAAGCGCACGCCCTTGCCGCCCTCGGCCACGGCGTCGGCGGCGCAGATCAGGTTCTCTTGCACGTTCGCCATCACGCGTGCTCGCTCAGCCATTCGTGCAGCTGCGCCACATTGGCTGCCGAATAAATGGATTGACATTCCCGCAACTGCGATGCCGGATGGGCGCCATACTCGACGGCAATGCCGGCCGCGCCGGCGTTACTTGCCATCAGCAAGTCGTGGCTGGTGTCGCCGATCATCACGGTACGGCGCATGTCCTGGCCCAGCTCGCGCGTCAGTTCCTGCAGCATGGCAGGATGGGGCTTGGAAAATGTTTCATCGGCGCAGCGCGTGGCGTCAAACAGCGACAGCAGCTTGACGGCATTGAGCGCACGGTTCAGGCCGACGCGGCTCTTGCCGGTGGCGACCGCCAGGAAATAGCCGTTCTGCGACAGGTCCAGCAACATCTCCTGCACCCCGTCGAACAGCACCAGTTCATGGTCGCGCGACAGGTAATGATGGCGATAGCGCTCGACCATGCGTGCCTGGTAGCGCGGCTCGACATCGGGCATTACCAGCTGCATGGCTTCCTGCAGGCCCAGCCCGATCACGTGCGAGGCCAGCAGGTCGTTCGGCACCGGCAAGCCCAGGTCCCTGGCCGCCGCCTGGATGCAGCGGACGATGGCCGAGGTGCTGTCCATCAGGGTACCGTCCCAATCGAAGACGATCAGATCAAATTGCTTTCTTGCCATGTTTCCCGACGATCCAGCCGCCGGCTCCTTGAATGGTGAAGGTTGACCGCTGACTACCTTGTGAGTAGTCCCGCGATGCTTGACGGTGCTTAACGGGCAGCAACAGCCAATGGTTTGCCCAAGCTTACCAAGAAACGCTCGCACTCGGCGGCCAGCGGCGCATTCAGGGTCATCGTCTTGCCCGTTTCCGGGTGCACGAAGGTGATCTGGTGCGCGTGCAGGAACATGCGCTTCAGGGCGCCGCGTGTGGCATCGGCTTTCAGCAGGGCGCGGTTGAGGGCAAAATCGCCGTATTTGTCGTCGCCGGCGATGGCAAAGCCCGACGAAGACAGATGAACGCGGATCTGGTGGGTGCGGCCGGTTTTCAGCTCCGCTTCCAGCAAGGCGAAATTGTGATATTTATGCAACAGTGTGAATACCGTGTGCGAGGCCAGGCCGTCGGCCTGCACCGCCACCCGGCGTTCGCCTTCGGCGGTCGTATACTTGTGCAGCGGCAGCTTGATATGCTGGCGCGCGTTCTTCCAGTCGCCCGCCACCAGCACCAGATAGCGCTTGTCGGTCACGCCGTCGCGCATCTGTTCGTGCAGGTTGGTCAGCGCCGAACGCTTTTTCGCCAGCAACAGCAAGCCGGACGTGTCGCGGTCGAGCCGGTGCACCAGTTCCAGGAACTTGGCGTCCGGGCGCGAAGCGCGCAGCTGTTCGATCACGCCGAACGACACGCCCGAGCCGCCATGCACGGCCACGCCGGCCGGCTTGTCGATGACCAGCATCTGCGCGTCTTCGAAGATGATCTTGAATTCGGCGGCCGGCGCGCCGGTCGGCGCCTTTTCGGCCACGCGCACCGGTGGAATACGCACCACATCGCCTTCGGCCAGCCGGTACAGCTGGTCGATACGGCCTTTGTTGACCCGCACTTCTCCCGACCGCAGGATACGGTAGATATGGCTTTTAGGCACTCCCTTGCACACTCTTAACAAGTAGTTATCGATGCGCTGGCCTGCCTCTTCTTCAGCGATGGTAACGAATTGGGCTTGCGGCTGAACCGGGGGTGTTGAAGGGGGAACAACATCATTTTGACTCTTCATTTACTATGTCTTCCCAGAAATCTCTCTAAGTCCTTCATTTTGAATATATAATTGTTTTGCTGCGGCCCTGGCTGCTGCTGGTGTAAGAATAAAAGCACATTTTACACAGGGGCGTCTCCACCGGCCTCGCCAAATTGCAAATTCGGTGGAAAAAAACGTATACGCACCACCCTCGCGACTATCAAGGTTGCACCGTAGTTGTAATCGGATAAACGCGGGGATGCTGAAGAGAGTGATCTGGATTAAAAGGATAAGTACCCGTTAGCGCGACTTATCGAGTCGGGCTCGCGGGTTGATGATGTTGATAACGCTTGCCGTTTTCGCCAAACCCCGTATGAAGCCACACTATTGAGGGTTGTCGATGAATAAGGCTGAGGCCAAGCCTCGCCATCGCGATTCCAGTAGGTGAGCCGGCTTACGCTTTGGCTCTGAATTTGCTGACCGCCTGCCTTCTCTGCCCCCGCCATCCGGGCTGCATCAGATGAGTACAGGTGTCATGTCACTCGGCATGTCGATCGACCTCACCGCGCCTGTTGCGGCCGTAACGTATATGCGTTGTTGCTCCGCACAATTAGGCATTCCCCCCGCCATCACTCCCGTTCTCGCGTATATCCCTGTACTTTCGCCGCTTCCCAGGAAGCGGCTTTGAGATGGCCTACGGGTCGCGGAGTTATAAAAATGAAACGCATGTTGTTTAATGCCACGCAGCAAGAAGAACTGCGCGTAGCGATTGTCGACGGACAAAAACTGATCGACATCGATATCGAGACAGCCGGGCGCGAACAGCGCAAATCCAACATCTACAAGGGCGTGATCACGCGCATCGAGCCTTCGCTCGAAGCGTGCTTCGTCAGCTATGGCGAAGACCGCCACGGCTTCCTGCCCTTCAAGGAAGTTGCCCGCACGTATTTCCGCGAAGGCGTCGATGTGCGTAACGCCTCCGTCAAGGAAGCGCTGCGCGAAGGCCAGGAAATCATGGTCCAGGTCGAAAAGGAAGAGCGCGGCAACAAGGGCGCCGCCCTGACCTCGTTCGTCTCGCTGGCCGGCCGCTACCTGGTGCTGATGCCGAACAACCCGCGTGGCGGTGGCGTATCGCGCCGCGTGGAAGGCGAAGAGCGCCAGGAATTGCGCGAAACCATGGATAAACTGGACCTGCCTGCCGGCATGTCCGTGATTGCCCGCACCGCCGGCATCGGCCGCAACGTCGATGAGCTGCAGTGGGACTTGAATTACCTGATGCAACTGTGGCGCGCCATCGAAGGCGCCGGCAAGTCGGCCAACGGCGCCTTCCTGATCTACCAGGAATCGTCGCTGGTGATCCGCGCGATCCGCGACTACTTCCAGCCCGATATCGGCGAGATCCTGATCGATACCGACGAGATCTACGACCAGGCCCACCAGTTCATGAGCCACGTGATGCCCGACATGGTGCACCGTGTAAAGCGCTACAGCGACGACGTGCCGCTGTTCTCGCGCTTCCAGATCGAACACCAGATCGAAACGGCCTACAGCCGCACCGTGCCGCTGCCATCGGGCGGCGCCATCGTGATCGACCACACCGAAGCGCTGGTCTCGGTCGACGTCAACTCGGCGCGCGCCACGCGCGGCTCGGACATCGAAACGACCGCCTTCAACACCAACTGCGAAGCGGCCGAAGAAGTGGCGCGCCAGCTGCGTCTGCGCGACCTGGGCGGCCTGATCGTGATCGACTTCATCGACATGGAAGTGGCCAAGAACCAGCGTGAAGTGGAACAGCGCCTGAAAGACGCGCTGCACCATGACCGTGCCCGCGTCCAGATGGGCAAGATTTCGCGCTTCGGCCTGATGGAGCTGTCGCGCCAGCGCCTGCGCCCGTCGCTGTCGGAAGGCTCGCACGTGACCTGCCCGCGCTGCTCGGGCACGGGACACATCCGCGATACCGAATCGTCCGCCCTGCAGGTGCTGCGCATCATCCAGGAAGAGGCGATGAAGGAAAACTCGGCCACCATCCACGTGCAGGTACCGGTGGACGTGGGCGCTTTCCTGCTGAACGAAAAGCGCGGCGAAGTACTGAAAATCGAGAACCGCCACCGCATCGCCGTGATCCTGATCCCGAACAAGCATCTGGAAACGCCGCACTACAAGCTCGAACGCATCAAGCACGACGATCCGCGTCTGGAAGACAGCCAGGCCAGCTACAACCTGGCCGAAAGCGCCGAAACCGACATGGCCTACAGCAAGCGCCAGAAGGAAGAAGCCAAGCCGCGCCAGGAAGCCGTCGTCAAGACGATCACCCCTGACCAGCCAGCACCGATGGTCGAGCGCAAGCCGGTCGAAGTCAAGCCGGCACCGGTGGTGGCGCCGCCCGCACCGCAAGGCTTCTGGGCCAAGGTCGTGAGCTTCTTCAATGGCCCGCAGGCACCGGTGGCGCCTGCCCCGGCACCTGTCGCGCCTGTAAAACCGGCAGCGACGCCGGACCGCGGCGACCGCAACAGCCGTGGCCCGCGTGGCCGTGGCCGCAACGGCAAACCGGGCCGCGACGAGCGCGAACCGGGCCAGGGCCGTCCGGCCCAGGACGATGCCGCCAAGGAAGCCGAAGCACTGGAAAAAGCCGTGCGTCCGCCACGCCCTCCGCGTCCGCCACGCGAGCCGCGTGAAGGCGACCTGACGGCGCCAGCGCCACGCGAACGCGCCGAACGGGGCGAGCGTCCCGAGCGCGCGGAACGTCCGGAACGTGCAGAACGTCCTGAGCGTGCCGAGCGTCCGCCACGCCAGCCGCGTGAAGCGCGCGAACCGCGCGGCGACAAGCCGGCCGGTTCCGAACTGAAAGCCGAGTTCAAGGCCGAAGAACTGGCCGCCGTGGGTGCTACCGCCACGCCGGTCAATGTGATCGTGGCCTCGAACGGTCCTGCCGCCGAAACGCCAGCGCCAACCAGCCTGGTCAAGACTGCGGCGAATGCCGGCCCTGAAGGCGAAGAAGAAACCGAAGGCGAAGGCGAAGAACCGCGCCGCCGCCGCCGCCGTGGTGGCCGCAACCGCAATCGCCGCGACCGTGAAACAGGCGAGCTGATCGAATCGGCAAACGGCGAGAACGACGGCCAGGACGCACCAGCCGTCAGCTTCACGGTTGCGCCGGCCGACGAAGCAGCAGCGCCTGCGCTGGCCATCGTCACCACCGCCGCGCTGGTGGAAGTGACCGCCACGCCGGTGCCGCAAGCCGATGCCGTGATCGTCGATGTGGTCGAAGTGGCCAAGGTGGTGGAAGTAACGGAAGTGGCGGCAGTTGTCGAGACCGCTCCTGAAGCTGCTGCGGAAGCTGTGCCAGAAGTTGCCCCAGCTGCTACAGAAGTTGCTCCAGCCGCAGTCGGCGAAGAGCCAGCACCAGCGCCAGCCGAAGTCATCGTGCCGGAAGCGCCAGCCGAAGCCGTAGTTGCCGCAGCGCAAGCTGTGCCAGCCGACGCGGAACCTGCGCCAGCGGCCGAGTACAGCTTTGCCGAAAAAGCGGTGGAAGCGCCGGCAGCGCCGGCCCCGGCGGAAGTGGTTGCCGAAGCACCTGCTGAAGTTGCTGCCGAGCCGGCTCCTGCAGCCGAACCGGCACCAGTTGCCGCGCCAGTTGCCGAAGCAGCTCCGGCCGTGGTCGAACCTGTTGCCGCAGCACCAGCGGAAGTTGCCGAAGTTGCTGCTGCTCCGGTGCCGGCGCCTGCGCCAGTTGCCGCCGCACCAGCAGCCGCGCCACTGGACCTGGACGCCGTGCTCGGTTCGGCCGGCCTGACCCTGGCTGCCACCGATCCGGAAAAACTGCGCCTGGCGCAGGAAGCGGCGGCCAAGGCCGTGCCGCCGGTACGCAAGCCGCGCGAACGCAAGCCATTGCCGCCGCAATCGGATGAACCGCTGGTGCAAGTCAATACCCAGCGTCCATAAGATGTCGTTGCAATAATGAAAGGGAAGCTTCGGCTTCCCTTTTTTTGTGCCCGCACGCCACAAAATGGCCATCCGCCTGTGGCATTTTCGCCGGCGTGCTATCGTTCTGCCTTGAACGCTTTCTACTGCCCGCCATCCCCTTATGCTTGACAAGATCATCTACCTGGCCAATGCCCGCAATGGCGCCGTGGCCGTCCCGCAGCGGCTGGAACAGCCCAGCGGCAGCGTGGCCGACCGCCTGGGCCGGCCGCTGCACGACCTGCGCATCTCGATTACCGACCGCTGCAATTTCCGTTGTGTGTATTGCATGCCGAAAGATGTTTTTGACAAGGATCATGTCTACCTGCCGCATACGGCGCTGCTGTCGTTCGAGGAAATCACGCGCCTGGCGCGCCTGTTCGTCGAGCACGGCGTGGAAAAGATCCGCCTCACCGGTGGCGAACCGCTGCTGCGCAAGCATATCGAACGGCTGGTGGGCATGCTGGCCGCACTGCGCACGCCTTCGGGCAAGCCGCTGGACCTGACCCTGACCACCAACGGTTCACTGCTGGCAAAGAAAGCGCAATCGCTGAAGGATGCGGGGCTGAACCGCGTCACCGTGTCGCTCGACTCGCTCGACGACGCCACCTTCAGGCGCATGAACGATGTCGATTTTGCCGTCGCCGACGTGCTGCACGGCATCGACGTGGCGCACCAGGTGGGCCTCGGTCCCATCAAGGTCAACATGGTGGTCAAGGCCGGCATGAACGAGCAGGAAATCGTGCCGATGGCGCGCCACTTCAAGGGCACGCCGTATATCCTGCGTTTTATCGAATACATGGACGTGGGCGCTTCGAACGGCTGGGACTTGCGCGAAGTGATTCCGTCGGCCGAGGTAGCGCGCCGCATCGGCGCACACATGCCGGTGCAACCCATCGATCCGAACTACACGGGCGAGACGGCGGCGCGCTGGCGCTACCTCGATGGCGGCGGCGAGATTGGCCTGATTTCCAGCGTCACCCAGGCATTTTGCAGCGACTGCAGCCGCGCCCGGCTGTCGACCGAAGGCAAGTTATACACTTGCCTGTTTGCCAGCAGCGGCCACGATCTGCGCGCCTTGCTGCGCGACGGACGCAGCGACGCGGAAATTTCCAGCGCCGTGGCGCAGCTGTGGCGCGGGCGCGGCGACCGCTATTCCGAATTGCGCAGCAGCCAGACGGTACTGGGCGGCGCCGCACTTGAGCCAGGCAAAAAGAAAGTGGAAATGTCGTATATCGGCGGCTGATTGCTGCCTGTCCGGCCCCGCCGCTGCTACCATGGCGGCTGGCATCACCACTGCAAGCATTTCGCATGATCGACAAACACGATATTACCGGCCTGATCCTGGCCGGTGGCCAGGGCACGCGCATGGGCCAGCGCGACAAGGGCATGCTGCCGCTGTACGGCCAGCCGCTGGCGCAGCATGTGCTGCAGCGCCTGGCGCCGCAGGTCGGCCCGCTCGCCTTCAATGTCAACGACTATCACGACAGCTATGCCGTCTTCGGCCTGCCGGTCTGGCCCGACGAGCTGGCCGGCCATTGCGGTCCGCTGGCCGGCTTGCAGAGCGGCCTGCGCCGCGCCGTCACGCCGTATCTGCTGACGGCGCCATGCGATTCGCCGCTGCTGCCGCCGGACCTGGCGGCCCGCCTGGCGGCCGGCCTGCTGGCGCAGGATGCCGACCTGGCGATCGCCGTCACCGAAGAAACCGATCCCGCCACCGGCCAGCCGCAACGCCGGCGCCATCCGGTTTTCTGCCTGGTCAGGACCTCCGCCCTGCCGCAGCTCGACGCGTATCTGGCCAGCGGCGAGCGCCGCGTCAGCACATGGCATGGCAATCTGAAACTGGCTGAAGTGCTGTTCGAGGAGGCCGCTGCGTTTCGCAACATCAATACGCCAGAAGACCTGGCCGGCCTGGAAGCGGCCGGCATGCCGGTGCAGATGGCGCAAGCGCTACTGGCTGGCAGCGCCAGCCCCGTCATGGCAGTGGAAGAGTTGCCGCTGGCGCAGGCATTGGGGCGCATCCTGGCGTCCGACATCGTTTCGCCGATCAGCGTGCCCGCACATGACAATTCGGCCATGGATGGCTATGCGCTGCACGGTGCCGACCTGGCTGGTGGCGCGCACGTCACCCTGAGCGTGGTCGACACCATCCTGGCCGGGCGACCCGGCACGGTACCGGTCGGCGCCGGGCAATGCGCGCGCATCATGACGGGCGCCGTGATGCCGGCCGGCTGCGACAGCGTGGTGCCGCAGGAACTGGTGGCGCACCTCGGCGAGGACGCCATCACCTTGCGGCCGGACACCATCCGGCCTGGCGACAACCGCCGCTTCAAGGGAGAGGACCTGATGCAGGGCCAGCCGGCGCTACTGCAAGGCAAACTGCTGGGGCCCGCCGAACTGGGCCTGCTGGCGTCGCTCGGCATTGCCAGCGTGCCGGTGCGGCGCCGCCTGCGCGTGGCATTTTTTTCCACCGGCGACGAATTGCGCTCGCCGGGCGAACCGCTCGACGCGGGCAGCATCTACGACAGCAACCGCTATACCCTGCTGGGCATGCTGAGCCGCCTGGGCTGCGAACTGCTCGACATGGGCATGGTCAGGGACCAGCCCGATGCGCTGGAAGCGGCGCTGCGCGACGCCTGCGCCAGGGCCGACGTCATCATCACCTCGGGCGGCGTGTCGAGCGGCGCGGCCGACTACACGCGCGACATCCTGGCCCGCCTGGGCAAGGTAGCGTTCTGGCAGATCAACATGCGTCCGGGCCGGCCGATGGCGTTCGGCGAGATCCGGTCGGACGGCCATTCGGCCCTGCTGCTGGGACTGCCCGGCAACCCGGTGGCCGTGATGGCGACCTTTTATTTCCTGGCTCGCCCCACGCTGCTGCGCCTGATGGGCGCGCAGCCGCAGGAGCTGCCCATGCTGAGCGTGCCGGCGCAAGCGGCGATCCGCAAGAAGCCCGGACGCACCGAATACCAGCGCGGCATTCTCGAGCGCGATGCGCAAGGGTGCCAGCAGGTGCGCGTGACGGGTGCGCAAGGCTCCGGCATCCTGCGCTCGATGACGCAGGCCAACTGCATGATCGTGCTGCATGAAGGACAAGGCAATGTGGCGGCCGGCGACCCGGTCGACATCGTGCTGTTTCACGGCCTGACCTGATTCCACCTTCCTCCTTCTGTCCGTGCCATGGCGCCGGCTTGCCTGGCCGGGCCGGCGCCAGCTCGCCGCTTCCATCTATTTCCATCAGGCTACGCCACTGGTCGAGTATTCCGCATGAGCAAGCAGACATATCCACTGCTGGGTTCGCTCGCGCACATATGATGTAAATAATTACAACAGGTATTATCATTATTTTATTTATTCGTTGATATTGAAGTTTCTTTGGTGATAACATCGTTACTCACCTCAATAGTTCAATTTCGACATGATTTTCTACAAGAAACAAGCAGCACAACACATGACGTGGCCATACCGCGCCTGTATCCTGGGCGTGCTGTTCATGTTCAGTATTCTGTTGCTGGCGCCTCTGCCCGCCAGCGCCAAAGGTGCCATCCGCGGCGACCTCGATCATTGCAGCTGGAACCGGCCCGGCGCCGATCCCTACATGGGCGATGTGGTGGCCGCTGTCGACCGCTATACCGATATCGCGCCGCAGGTGCGTGAACAATTGAAGCAGCGCATGCGTGCACGCCAATATGACGAAATCGTGGTGATCAAGCGCGATGCCATCCGCGGCAAGCAGAACTACGACGCGCGCATCAGCGAGATGCATTTCGGCCAGGGCCGCGTCTGCCGCGATGTCACGCGGGCGGGCTGGACCGACCGGATGGAGGAGCGTGGCCTGGTCTACTGCGTGCAGGGCGAGTGCATCCTGGTGCCGACCGTGTGCCGCAATGTCAGCCGTATTACGCAAGTCTCCGCCGCAGCACCGCGAGCGGCAGGTGGCGGCGCCCCCGGTGCGGGCGCGTCTGGCCCTGCCGCAGCCCCTGCGGCCACGGCAGCGCCAGCTGGCGTGCCGATGATCGATAATCCTGATGCCTTGCGCGGCGGCTCGGCCACCGGCGGCACCATGCCCTCCTCCGACGCCAGCCCACCGTTCCTGTCCTACAACGGCTTGCAAGTGGCCAGCCGCAGTTCGCCACCCGCCACAGGTGGCGGCGGTGGCGGTGGCGGTGGCAACGGGATCTTGCCGGGCACGGATGGCTCCAGCTTTGTCATACAGCATCCGCTGGAACCGACGGTCATTTTGCCGTCGACGCCCACCAGCCCCACGGTACTGCCTGCCGTGCCGGAACCGCAAACCTGGGGCATGCTGCTGGCCGGTCTGGCCCTGATCGGCTGCAGCGTCTTGCGCCGCAGGAAACAGAGCTGACGCTAGGCGTCGGGCGAAGTAAGGTCCGCCTCGCCCAGCAGCAAGGCGGCGCTGTCCCCCGGTAACGCTTCCACCGATTTCAGCTTGCGCGCCATCTGCCGGCTGCGCACTTCGGCGCTTTCGATATTGCGGGCCGCCTTTTCCAGCGTCAGGCGCGTCTGCGACAGCACTTCGCCAAACTTGCCGAACTCGGTCTTCACGGCGCCCAGCACCTGCCATACTTCCGACGAGCGCTTTTCCAGCGCCAGCGTTCTGAACCCCATCTGCAAGCTGTTGAGCAAGGCGGTCAAGGTCGACGGACCGGCAATGCTGACCCGGTGCACGCGCTGCAAGTCGTCGGCCAGGCCCGGGCGGCGCATCACCTCGGCATACAGGCCCTCGGTCGGCAGGAACAGGATGGCAAAGTCGGTGGTCTTCGGCGGCAGCAGGTATTTGTCGGCGATGGTCTTGGCTTCGCCGCGCACGGCGCGCTCCAGTTCGCGCCCCGCCAGCGCCACGCCCTCGGCATCGGCCCGCTCGGCCGATTCGACCAGGCGTTCGTACTGCTCCTTGGGGAACTTCGCGTCGATCGGCATCCAGACCGGCGGTCCGCCATCGACCAGGCCCGGCAATTTCAAGGCAAACTCGACGCGCGCACCGCTGCCCGGCACGGTTTCGACGTTTTTCGCATACTGCTCGACGGTCAGCACCTGCTCCAGCAGCATTTCCAGCTGCACTTCGCCCCAGGTACCGCGTGTCTTGACGTTGGTTAGTACCCGCTTCAGGTCGCCCACGCCCAGCGCCAGCTGCTGCATTTCGCCCAGTCCCTGGTGCACTTTTTCCAGCCGTTCCGATACCTGCTGGAACGAGGCACTCAAACGCGTTTCCAGCGTGGCATGCAGTTTTTCATCGACCGTCTTGCGCATCTCTTCCAGGCGCGCGCCATTGTCGGCCTGCAGGTCGCGGATCTTGTTTTCCAGCGTGGCGCGCACTTCCAGCATGCGCTGGGCATTCGATTCGGTCAGCTGGGCCAGGCTCTGGCTGGTGCTGTCGGCAAAACGCGCCAGGCTTTGCGCCTGTTCTTCGCGGCCGACCTTGCCCTGCGCCTGGATTTGCGTGCGCAGGCTGTCGAGCTGCTGCAGCGTCGCTGCCTGGAACTGCGCCAGCCCGGCCGCCAGGTCCTGCCGGGTGGCCTGCGCCGAGGCCTGCAGCTGCAGCCGCACTTCGCGCTCGACCCGGTCGATGCGCTCCAGGCTCTGCGCCTGGTGCTGCTGCACCAGCGCCAGCGTGGTGGCGCCGTCACCCGCAGCGCCACGCGGACGCAGCAACAGCAAGATCAACAAGACAATGGCGACAGCGGCGGCGCCCAGCAGGCTGTAGAACTCGATGGTGTTCATGGGATCAGTCGGGCTTGTTGCGCATCCAGTCGGCCGTCTGATAGAACGATTCCATCAGCCGCACGCGCAGGGATTCTTCGATGCCGGTGTCTTCCATGGCCCAGGCCATGGCGCGCAGCCACTGGTCGCGCTCGCTGGTGCCGATCGCATACGGCAAATGGCGTGCGCGCAGGCGCGGGTGGCCGAATTTCTCGATATACAGATCCGGCCCGCCCATCCAGCCGGTCAGGAAGAAATACAGCTTGTCGCGCGAGCCCTCGGTCGAGCCTGGATGCATGGTGCGGATGCCGGCAAACTCGGGCTCGAGTTCCATCAGGTCATAAAAGCGGTCGACCATTTCACGCAGCACGGGGGCGCCGCCGATGGTCTGGTACAAGGTAGGGGCAGTGGTATCGGTCATGGCCGCCATGATAGCGCAAGCGGCCATCGCCTGTTGAGGCTAAACCAGCGCCAGCTTGCGCAGTCGGCGCGTGGACGACCAGTGTTCCAGGTCCACTTCAGCGCGGATGGCCGCGCAGCCATCGAGCACCTGGTCGACCGCCGCATCGTCGAGGCCGGCGTTCAGCGTCAGGCGCACCAGCGCGCGGTTTTTCGCGGTGGCCGGCGCGCAGAACATGGCGCCATAAATGCCATGCCGCTCCAGCGCCTGGCGCAAGGCCAGCGTGGCCGGTTCGCTGCCCGCTTCCAGTGCGATGATCTGCTCGCTGCCGTCGCTGACGTTGTAGCCCAGTTCGGTCAATCCCGCGCGCAGGCGCTGCGTGTGGCGGCGCAGCGTGGCGCGCCGGCCGTCGGCCTGCCGGATGAAATCGAGCGCCGCGTCGAACCACGCCAGTTCGTGCGCCAGGAGGCAGGAACTGAAGATGGCCGGCCGCGATTCGGACAGGAAATATCCCTTGAAGCGGCTGGAACAGCTGATAAAGCCGGCCCGCCCGGCAAAGGCCTTGGCCAGCGAGGCGGTGCGAAAATGCACGCGGTGCTCCAGCCCCCATTGCACCACCAGCCCGGCGCCGCCCGGGCCATGCGTGCCCAGCGAATGCGACTCGTCGACCACCACCACGCAGTCGTTCGCTTCGGCGATGTCGAGCAATTCCAGCAGCGGCGCCAGGCTGCCATTGGTGCTGTACAGCGCATCGACCACGATAATGCCGCGGCCATGCTTGTGGACCTGGCGCCGCAGGTGGGCCATATCGTTATGCACGAAAGCCACCGCCTGCGCCTGCGCCGACAGCACGCCCTCCCACAGCGAGGCATGGGCCTGCATGTCCAGGTACACCGGAATGCCGGGGCTGGCGATACATTGCAGCAGGCCCACATTGGCGGCCATGCCGGACTGCGCCAGGATGCCGTCTTCGGCGCCCATGAAACGGGCCAGCCGGCTTTCCAGCCGGTGCTGGGCGCTGCCTTCCTGCAAGTAGACGGCCGACATCAGCAGCTCGCCCGCACTGGCCTGCAGGCTGGCAATCTGCGCGCCCACCAGTGTCGGTTCGGCGGCGATATCGAGGTAATCGTTGCCCGCCAAAAAAATCGCGTCGCGCGGCGTCGGCTGCCAGGCATGCGGATGCTGGCCACCGAGCAGTTGTTCGATGCGGGTGATGTGATGCGCATCCATGCGCTGCGTGATGTAGTCGGGCAGGCAATGTTCGGCGCGTGCAAAGGAAGAGCTGAGGACGGAGGATGCGGTAGTCATGTTTTCCCCTAGGCAATTTTTATTATAAAATAAAACATTGACTGGTTAGCAAAACTTACCATTGATGTATATCAATTATCTGCCAGATCGCCCTCAACTTACATGGATTTGCGCCGATCATAATGTCTTGACAAGTAGCAAGGCGAAGTCATGGCGCAGCACTGGCAAGCAGGTTGGCAACAATGGCGGCGGCGTATGGTGACATCGCTGTTGCATGAACGTGCCTCGCCGAAACACCTGGCCGGCAGGGTGGCCCTGCTGGCAGCGGTGGGCATGGTCTGCATGCCGGTGTATTATTTGTTGTGGCAGTATTTTTTTCCACAAGCCTATGAAAACCTGAGCTTGCGCCTGACGGGCGCGGCCATCTGCGCCATCGGCCTGTTTGCGCGCCGCCTGCCCGAACGCTGGCTGTCGCTGTATCTGCTGTTTGCCCTCAGCTATATCCTGCCCTTCTTTTTTACCTTCATGTTTGTGATGAACCATGCCTCGTCGATCTGGAGCGAGTCGCTGCTGATCGGCCTGGTGGTGCTGTTCCATTTTGAAACGGGGCTGGCCTGCCGCGCCTACCTGATCGGAACGCTGGCCGCGTGCCTGGCGGTCGTGCTGGAAGGCGAAGGCGCTTTCCTGCTGCAGCGTGAAGTGCTGGAGCAACTGCCCGTGCACTGGTTCACCATCGCCGCCCTGTCGGTGGTGAAAGTGGGGCGCAAGGTGCTGGAACAGGAAAAGCTGGCCGGCATGGCAGCCGGGCTCGGCTCGGTCGCGCATGAATTGCGCACCCCGCTGGCCAGCGTGGAGGCCAATGTACGCGGCCTGCGCCGCCTGATGCCGCAGCAGCCGGGCGCGGATGGCGAAGAAAACCAGGCGGTGCAACAGGCGCTGGCACGCATCGTGTTCGAGGTGCGCCACATGCACCATATGATCGACCTGTTCCTGCTCAGCGCAAGCGCCGTCAACCGCAAGCTCGAACCGAACCAGACGCTGTCGATGCTGGAAATGGTCAATGCCGTGCTCAAGCGCTACCCGTTTGCCAGCGACGCGCAGCGCGCCGCCGTGAGCGTCGACGTGCGCAGCGATTTCCAGTTCGCCGGCCAGGACGAACTGTGCGTGGTGATCCTGCTCAACCTGCTGCGCAATGCGCTCAAGGCGGTGCAGCGGGCCGGCAAGGGCCGCGTGCGCATCATCATCGATGGCGCGCGCACCGTGCCGCGCCTGCTCGTCATCGATACCGGCTGCGGCATCGCCGCCAGCCGGCTGCCGCTGATCTTCGAGCGCTTCTATTCCTATCCGGTACACAACGGCAGCGGCATCGGCCTGGCGCTGTGCAGGCAGATCGTCGATGCCTGGCAGGCGCGCATCCGCTGCGTCTCGCGCGAGCATGCGTATGCCATCTTTATCGTCGAGTTTCCCCAGCCGGTACCAGCCCGCTTACGCTTACAACCGCCCTCTCTCGCAAGGTGACGCATGATGCTGCCCGTATATACCCATCCGACCCTGACGGTCCTGATCGACGACAGCGATTCGTTCCTGAAAAGCCTGGCGTTCCAGCTCGATCCGGCACTGGCGCGCAAGACCTTCCACGACACCAGCACGGCGCTGCGGTGGCTGCGGCACAGCAGCCCGCGCGGCGAAACGCCGCTGCACGTCAACTTCGACACGCAAAACCTGCCGCCGGACCAGTACAACGTGGCGCTCGACCTGGAACGCATCTGGCGCATCAGCAGCCAGGCGCAGCGCTTTGCCACGCCGTCGGTGCTGGTGATCGACTATTCGATGCCGCAGATGAACGGACTGGAATTTTGCCAGGCCGTGCGCGACCTGCCGTGCAAGAAGATTCTCTTTACCGGCGCTGCCGATGAAAAAGTGGCCGTGACGGCCTTCAACCGGGGCCTGATCGACCGCTACATCAAGAAGAGCGACGACGATGCGCTCGATATCCTCGAGCACGAGATCGTCGGCCTGCAGCGCGAATTTTTCCTGCAGCAGTCGGACACGGTGCGCGACCTGCTGCTGCTGCACGATTACCATTTCCTGCAGGACGAGGCGATGGCGGCGGTGGTGTCCGAACTGTGCCACCGCCACGGCTTTGTCGAACACTATATCTTCCCCAATCCCGGCGGCATCCTGTTCTTTACCCGCGACGGCCAGGCGCGGCTGATGATCATCGAAACCGAACACAGCCTGCACACACAGTACGAGATGGCACGCGACAGCGACGCGCCGGATTCCCTGCTGCGGGCCTTGCTGGAAAAACGCGTGATACCCTACTTCTCCGATGCGCACGGCGACGGCATGTATGCCCGCAGCATTGGCGAAAACTGGTTCCGCTACTGCGCCGCCCCCACCGTCTGCGTGGGCCGTGAAACATATTACTGGGCCCTGTTCGAGGTACCGGCACACCAGCTGGGCCAGCCGGTGGTGCCGTATGCGCAGTTCCTGCGGGCGCAGGCGCAGGAAAGCCTGGCTGCCTGAATGACTTGTTCAGGCTTCGCGCAAGGTTTGCAGCGGTGGATGTTTCAGCACGTTGCGCAGTCCCAGCCAGCCGCCGGCAATCGCGCACAGGGCGCCGGCCAGCAGGCCGAAGACCCACACGCCCGGCGCAAAGCTCCAGGCAAACTTGAACTGGTACGTCGCCAGCGCCCAGCCCATGGCGGCCGCGCCCGATGCCGCCAGCAAACCGGCCAGCGCGCCCACCAGCGAGAACTCGATCAGCTGCGCCTGCGCCAGCTGGCGCCGGGTGGCGCCCAGGGCACGCAGCAGGCCCGCCTCGCGCGTGCGCTCGTCCTGCGAGCCCATCAGCGCGGCGTACAGCACCAGCAGGCCCGACGCGAGCGTGAACGCGAACAGGAACTCGACCGCCGTCACCACCTGGTCGAGCACGGCCTGGATCTGTTTCAGGATGCCGCCCACGTCAACCACCGTCAGATTCGGATAATCGCGCGTCAGCGCGTTGCCCAGGTCGCCATGCGCGGCCGGCAGGTGGAATGCCGTGATCCAGGTCTGCGGCGTGTCCGCCATCGCTTCGGGGTTGATGATGACAAAGAAATTGACGCGCATCGAGCCCCATTCGAGCTTGCGCAAACTGGTCACGCGCGCTTCCACCGGCTGGCCGGCGATATCGAAGCGCATGCTGTCGCCCAGCTTCAGGTTCAAGGTTTTGGCGATGCCCTCTTCCACCGACGCTTCGGCCGGCGCACCGGGCTTGCCGCTGAACCACTGGCCGGCGACCAGCTGGTTTTGCTCTTGCATGCGCGCCATTGTCGACAGGTTGAATTCGCGGTCGGCCAGGCGCTTGGCGCGGTCGTCCTCGTACGTCTGTTCCGTGATCGTCTTGCCGTTCACCGCCACCAGGCGGCCCCGTATCATCGGATACAGCGGCGCGTTGACCACACCGGCCTGCGCCAGGCGAGCAGCGATCGCATCCTTTTGTTCCGGCAGGATATTGATAATGAAGCGGTTCGGCGCGTCCGCCGGCGTGGCGGCGCGCCAGGCCACCATCAGGTCGCCGCGCACCACCGTCAGCAGCAGCAGGGCCATCAGGCCCAGCGCCAGCGACACCACCTGGATCACGGTGGCGCCGGGCCGGCGCTGCAGGGATGTCACGGCAAAGCGCCAGCTTTGATGGTTGACCAGCCCGCGCAGGCTTTTCAGGGACTTGATGCCAAGCCAGCCGGCCAGGCCGAACAGCGCAAAGCCGCCGAGGAAACCGGCCGCCGTCAGCAGCGCCAGTTTCACGTCACCCGCTTGCCACAGCAGCAGCACCACAAAGGCCGCAATGCCCAGGCCGTAGGTGGCCAGCGCCAGCGCCTGCGGCGGCTCCTGTTCGCGGCGGATCACGCGGTTGTGCGGCACGTTGCGCAGCTGCAAAATCGGCGGCAGCGCAAACCCCAGCAGCAGCAGGATGCCGGTGGCCACGCCCTGCAGCGCCGGCAGCAGCGACACGGGCGGCAAGTCACTTTGCACCAGTTTGCCCAGCAATTCGAGCAACACCAGGTGGCCGCCGAAACCGACCGCCACGCCGATCACGCTGCCCACCAGCCCGACGATCAGAAATTCGATCACATACATGGCCGTGACCTGGTTTTGCGTCAGTCCCAGGCAGCGCAGCATGGCGCAAGCGTCCAGGTGGCGCAGCATGAAACGGCGCGCCGCCATCGCCACGGCCACCGCCGCCAGCATCGCCGACAGCAGGCCCACCAGAGAGAGGAAGCGGTCGGCGCGGTCCAGCGTCGATTGCATCTGCGGGTTGCCCGACTCGATCGATTCGACGCGCACGCCCTTGATGGCCTGCTTGCTGATCTGCTGTTCCACCCACGCCTGGTAGCCGGCAATCTCGGCAGCCTTGCTGGCCGGCGCCGACAGCAGCAGCCGGTACGACACGCGCGAACCGTTCTGCACCAGCGCGGTGGCGGCCAGGTCGCCCAAAGGCAGCATCACGCGCGGGGCAAAGTTCAGGAACGAGGCGCCACGGTCAGGCTCGCTGGCAATCAGCTGCGTGACGGTAAATTTCTTGTCGCCCAATCTCAAGGTGTCGCCCAGCTTGGCGTTCAAGGCGGACAATATTGCCGCGTCGACCCACAGCGTGCCGGGCGCCGGCACCTGATCCGTCGGTTTGCCGACGGCGTCCAGCGCGTCACTGGTAATGGTGGTGATTTTCAGCCTGCCGCGCTGCGGATAGCCGGCAGAGACGGCCTTGATGGAGGCCAGCTGCGACAGCGACTGCTCGCCCTCGCCCGCCTGCGCCATGCTGGGAAACGTGACCGTGTCGGCCAGGTTCAGGCCGCGCCGCTGGGCTTGCGCGCGCCAGGCGGCGCTGACGGGCTGGTCGGCACTGATGACGAGGTCGGCGCCGAGCAGCTGGTGCGCGTCGCGATTGAGGCCGGCGCGCAGGCGGTCGACAAAAAAGCCCACGGCCGACAGGGCGGCGACAGCCACGATCAGGGCGATCAGCAGGAAACGCAGTTGCCCGGCGCGCCAGTCGCGCCCGGTCATGTTGAGGGAGAGGCGGAGCATGGCGGCGGGTCTTTATGCGAAGTTAGTGTGG
>NZ_DAMAGB010000069.1:0-23125 GCF_031995485.1 Janthinobacterium sp. | reverse complement strand
TTGTTGATTTCGGCCGCGATGGCGCCGCCGGCCAGTTCCTTGGTGGTGCGCTCGTCGAACGGTTTCAGGGTGGCGAACACGATGCCGGCGTTCGGTGCATTGGTGAAGTCATTGATCGACAGGCCCGGGAAGGCAATCGTCGACTCCACGCCAGGCACCGACTTGATCACGTCGGACATGCGGCGGACCACGTCTTCGGTGCGGTCCAGCGAGGCGGCGTCGGGCAGTTGCGCGAAACCGACCAGGTACTGCTTGTCCTGCGCCGGCACGAAACCGGCGGGCACGGCCTTGAAGGTGAAGATGGCGGCGATGACCAGCAGCGCGTACACGCCCAGCGAGGCGCTCTTGCGGCCCAGCACACCCTTGACGCCCGCTTCATAGCGGTGCGAAGCGCGGCCGAAGAAGCGGTTGAACCAGGCGAAGAAGCGGCCGAAGACCTTGTCCATGCCGCGCGTCAGCGCGTCTTTCGGCGCATCATGCGGTTTGAGCAGCGCGGCCGACAGGGCCGGCGCCAGGGTCAGCGAGCTGAATGCCGAGATCACGGTCGAAATGGCGATGGTCAGCGCAAACTGGCGGTAGAACTCGCCGGACAGGCCGGGCACGAAAGCGATTGGCACGAACACGGCGCACAGCACCAGCGCGATGGCGACGATGGGACCGCTGACTTCTTTCATGGCCTGGATGGTGGCGTCGCGCGGCGACAGCCCTTCCTCGATATTGCGCTCGACGTTTTCCACCACCACGATCGCATCATCGACCACGATACCGATGGCCAGCACCAGGCCGAACAGCGACAGCGTGTTGATCGAAAAACCAAAGCCCAGCATGACGGCAAAGGTACCGACGATGGAGACGGGCACGGCCAGCAGTGGAATGATGGACGCGCGCCAGGTCTGCAGGAAGATGATCACCACCAGCACCACCAGCGCGATGGCTTCGAGCAGCGTATGGATCACCGCTTCGATCGACGAACGCACGAACTGGGTCGGGTCGTACTCGATGCGGTATTCCACGCCCTGCGGGAAGTCTTTTTTCAGTTCGTCCATCTTGGCGCGCACGTCGGACGACAGCTGCAGCGCGTTGGCGTTCGGCGCTTCGAAGATACCCATGCCGACGGCCGGATTATTGTTCAGCAGCGAGCGCAGCGAATAGCTGTTGGCGCCCATTTCCACGCGTGCCACATCTTTCAGGTGCGTCACCGCGCCGTCGGCATTGGTACGCACGATGATGGCGCCGAATTCCTCGGGCGACTGCAGGCGGCCCTGGGTGTTGACGGTCAGCTGGAATGGCGAGTCCTTGGCCGGCGACGCGCCGATCACGCCGGCGGCAACCTGCACGTTCTGCTCGCGGATGGCTTCGACGACGTCGTTGGCCGTCATGCCGCGCGCCGCCACTTTCTGCGGATCGAGCCAGATGCGCATGGCGTAGTCGCCGGCGCCGAAGATCTGGATATCGCCCATGCCCTGCAGGCGGGCCAGCTGGTCCTTGACGTTCAGCACCGCGTAGTTACGCAGGTACATGTCGTCATAGCGCTTGTTCGGCGAGACCAGGTGCACCACCATGGTCAGGTTGGGGGACGACTTGACGGTCGTCACGCCGATCTGGCGCACTTCCTCCGGCAGGCGCGGCAAGGCGCGCTGCACGCGGTTCTGCACCTGCGTCTCGGCCTGCTCGACGTTGGTGCCGATCTTGAAGGTGACGGTCAGCATCATCGCGCCATCGGAGGTGTTTTGCGAGGACATGTACAGCATGTTCTCGACGCCGTTGATCTGCTCCTCCAACGGTGCGGCGACGGTTTCGGCGATCACTTTCGGGTTGGCGCCCGGGTACTGCGCGCGCACCACCACCGATGGCGGCACGACGTCGGGATACTCGGAGATGGGCAGGCCGAAGATCGACAGCAGCCCGGCCACGAATATGACAATCGACAGTACCGCCGCGAAGATCGGCTTGTCGATGAAAAAGCGTGAAAAGTTCATGGTTTATTCCTTGGTGGTCGTTGCTGCCTTGGCGTCCGCCTTGGCGGCAACCTTGGCGTCTTTTGCTGCCGGTTTGGCTGGTGCGGCCGGCGCCGTCGGGTCGAAGTCCATCGCCACCAGCTGCGGCGTGACCGGTGCGCCAGGACGCACGCGCTGCAGGCCGTTGACGACGATCTTCTCGCCCGCTTTCAGGCCTTCGCGCACCACGCGCAAGCCGTCGGAACTCGGGCCCAGCTTGACGGCGCGGTATTCGGCCTTGTTGTCGGCGCCCACTACATACACATACTTGCGGCTCTGGTCGGTGCCGACCGCGCGGTCGCTGATCAGGAGGGCCGAGCCCTGTGCCTGCGGGCCGTTGCCGCCATCGAGCTGGATGCGGGCGAACAGGCCCGGCACCAGCGTGCGGTCGGCGTTGGCAAAGGTGGCGCGCATGCGCACGCTGCCGGTGGCAGGGTCGAGCTGGTTGTCGACGAATTCGAGCTTGCCTTCGTGCGGGAAGCCCGCTTCGTTGGCCAGGCCCACCTTGACGGTCACCGGCGTGCCTTTTTGCGCCGTGCCGGCCACGCGCAGGTAGGTGTCTTCATCGCCGTCGAAGCTGGCGTAGATGCGGTCGGTCGAGACCACCGAGGTGAGGATGGCGGTGGCGTCGATCAGGTTGCCGACGGTGATTTCGGCTTTCGAGACACGGCCGCTGATCGGAGACTGCACCTGGGTATACGACAGGTTCAGCCTGGCCGCTTCATATGACGCCTGGGCGGCGCGCACATTGGCGTCCAGCTCTTTCATGCCCGACGCCTTTTCATCGAGTTCGCGCTGCGGAATGGCTTTTTCGGCCAGCAGTTTTTCGGCGCGCGACAGTTCCAGCTTGGCCAGTTCGGCCTTGGCGCGGGCGGAAGCGGCAGCACCCTCGGCACGCGATACCTCGGCCTGGAACGGACGCGGATCGATCACGAACAGCACGTCGCCCTTTTTCACTTCGCTGCCCGGCTTGAAGTTGACCGAGGTAATGAAACCGCCGACGCGCGAACGGATTTCCACGCGTTCGATCGCTTCCAGGCGGCCCGAGAATTCCTGCGATTCGGTGATCTGCTTTTCGATTACGGCGGCGGTCGAGACCGGCGGGCCGCCGGCGGCGGGTGCGTCGGGCACCTTGCTGTTGGCCGAATCGCAGCCCGCCAGGCTGACGGCAACCAGGCCGGACAGCGCCAGCGCTGCGGCCAGCGGCTTGAGCAGGATAGAAATTTGTTGAACGTTTTTCATTTTATTTCCCTGTTTTATGAAAATTTCTAATGGTCTGGGCGAAACGAAGCCACCCAGCTTGTAAAAGTGAATGATGGTGCGTGGCGCCCGACGGCGCGCGGTCAAGTTTCAAAGGGGCCGCCTGGCGTCAGAAAAAGCAGGCGGGGTCGGCAAAGCTGGCTGTACGAATGCACAGCGCAGAAAAATAGGATAAGATCAGGAAACTACACTACACAGTGTAACAACTGAAAATCAAAAAGTAAACCAGTAAGTGTAATTTTTTACGGTATCGCGGATGGCGGGGTCATGGAACGCTCTCCTTGCCAAGGCCGGTAACAAAACTGGCGATCTCGCACAGGGCGTGGACCTTGCACGCGCATTCATTGCGCGCACCGGGTTCCTTCAGCGGGGCCGACGGCATGCGCCGCACCGTGGTCTTGATGCCACAGGCGATCAGCTTGCTGCCGTATTGTTCAGCCTCATCGCGTAATGGGTCGTCCTCGCCCGACAAAATCAGGGCCGGCGGCAGGTTTTTCAGGCGGCTCGACTGCAGCGGCGATGCATACGGATGGGTGCGGTCGGCGGCGTTCGGCAGGTAGCCGCGGTAGGCGGCGGCGCAGGCATCGGCCACTTCCACCAGCTCCGGGCTGGCCGGCAGCGAGCGCATCGAGCAGGTCGACAGGCCGGGGTCGAGCATCGGCATGATCAGGATCTGGCCGGCCAGCGGCGGGCCGCCGCGGTCGCGCGACATCATGGCGCACACGGCAGCGAGGTTGGCGCCCGCTTCGATGCCCGACACCACCATCTGCTTGCCGCTCCAGCCCAGCTTGGCCTTGTTCTTTTTCGCCCACAGCAGCACGGCATGCGCGTCTTCGACGGCGGCCGGGAACGGCCGCTCCCTGGCCAGCGTATAGTTCGAGGCCAGCACCACGTGGTCGGGGTTGCTCAGCACCAGGCAGCGCAGGAAGTCGTCCGCGTCTTCCAGGTCGCCATCGTCGAAGCCGCCGCCGTGAAAGAACACGATCAGGCTCGACTGTTTGGCGCCCGGCACGCCGGCCGTGTAGATGCGCGCGTCCAGCGCTCCCAGCTCGCCCTGCACGGCGATATCGCGTATCTTCAGCGATTCGGCAGGTGCCATGTCGGCCAGGACGACCGGTGCGTTCATTGCACCACCACCGGCGCCACGGCCATGTCCAGGCCGGCATCGTTCACGCACAGCAAGGTACCGCCGACTTCATGGGTCAACGCGCTGTAGCCGCTCGCTTCGGCTTGCGCCGCCTGCGAATACGCGTCCGTATACACCATCCCGGCCAGAGCAAGCGAGCTCAGTGTGAGCGCGAACAATGCAAAGATTCCATTCCGATGACCCATGATATTTCTCCCGTAACTATCGACTGCGTTTCCTGCAACTTCAATTTATGCTGCAGTACAACAACTATAGTCTTGATCTACAATATGATAAAGAGGGCAATGATGAATTGATTGTTCAGCGTCTTGAACAATAGCGACAAAAATACCAAGGAATCAAGTGAACAAGCTGCAAGCGATGGAAGTGTTTATCCAGGTGGTCGATGCAGGCGGCTTTACGCGCGCGGCGGAAAACATGCAGCTGCCCAAGGCCACCGTGTCGACACTGATCTCGACGCTGGAATCGAGCCTGGCGGTAAAACTGCTGAACCGCACCACGCGCCACGTCAGCATCACTTCCGATGGCGCGGCCTATTACGAGCGCTGCGTGCGCATCCTGGCCGACGTACGCGAAGCGGAAGAATCGCTGTCGCGCACGCGCCTGAGTCCCAGCGGCCGCCTGCGCGTCGATGCGCCCACGGCGCTGGCCAGCGAACTGCTGATTCCCGCCCTGCCCGACTTCTTCGCCCGCTATCCCGACATCGTGCTGGAACTGGGCTGCAGCGACCGCCCGGTCGACCTGATCGAGGAAGGCGTCGACTGCGCCGTGCGCGGCGGCGAACTCGGCGACGTCAACCTGATCGCGCGCCGCGTCGGCGTGCTGCATTTCGCCACCTGCGCCTCGCCCGGCTACCTGGCCCATCATGGCACGCCGCTGCATCCGAACGATTTGCCGCGCCACCGCGGCGTGAATTTTTTCTCGTCCAAGACGGGCCGCACCTTTGAATGGGATTTCACGCGCGACGGCGAACGCATCCAGATCGCCATGCCCAGCCATATCGCCCTGAACGACTCGAACGCCTACACGGCGGCCGGCGTGGCGGGCTTGGGCATCGTGCAGATGACCCATTTCATGCTGGCGCCCCTGATGGAACAGGGCAAAATGGTCGAGTTGCTGACCGACTGGGAATCCGACCCGCTGCCGATCCACGTGATCTATCCGCCCAACCGCCACCTGTCGGCCAAGGTGCGCGTGTTCGTCGAATGGGTCGCCGACATGTTTACCAACCACCCGGCCACGCAGATGAAAACCAAGCACGCGCGCGCCGACCAGACAGAAGGACAGCCATGACCGCAGCACAGCAAGCAAAGCACTCCATCGTCTTCCTCGACCGCGACAGCCTGATTGCCAAGGTTCGCCCGCCCGCCTTTGCGCACGAGTGGGCCGAGCACGCGCATACCAAAGGCAGTGCCGACACGGTCGCGCGCTTGCAAGGCGCCAGCATCGGCATCACGAACAAGGTGCCGTTGCGCGAGGCCGAACTGGCGCAGCTGCCGGACCTGAAAATGATCGCCGTGGCCGCCACCGGCACCGACATCATCGACCTGCCCGCCTGCCGCGCGCGCGGCATCGTGGTGGCCAATATCCGCGACTACGCGCGCGCCACCGTGCCCGAACATACCCTGGCGCTGATGCTGGCGCTGCGCCGCCAGCTGGTGGCCTATCGCGCCGACATCGAGGCGGGCCTGTGGCAGGCGTCCGACCGCTTCTGCCTGTTTGGCCACCCGATCCGCGACCTGGCCGGCAGCCGCCTGGGCCTGCTGGGCTACGGCGCGCTGGGCAAATCGGTGGCGCAGCTGGCGCGCGCCTTCGGCATGGAGGTGGCCGTGCATAACCGCTCGCCCATCGACGAAGACGGCGTGACCGAAGTGTCGCTGGACGAACTGCTGGCCACCTCCGACATATTGAGCCTGCACCTGCCGCTGACCGACAAGACGCGCAATATCATCGGCGCCCAGGAACTGGCCAGCATGAAGCCCACGGCCCTCTTGATCAACACGGCGCGCGGCGGCCTGGTCGACGAAGCGGCGCTGGCCGAGGCGCTGACAAACGGCGTGATCGCCGGCGCGGGTTTCGACGTGCTCTCGAAAGAGCCGCCGGCGCCCGACAACCCGCTGCTGCAGCTGCGCCTGCCCAATTTCATCCTGACGCCACACACGGCGTGGGCCAGTGGCGAGGCGATGCAGAAGCTGGCCGATATCCTGATCGACAATGTGGAAGCGTTCGAGCGCGGGGCGCCGGTCAATGTGGTGGCGTAGGTCGGATTAGCGGCGAAGCCGTGTAATCCGACAACATTGTTGACGCTGATTGTGGTGGTGTCGGCTTGCGCGCTGGCGCGCTAATCCGACCTGCCCTTCAACCACAGCCCGAATTCCTTCATCACCGCCACCACCGGCAGCAAGCGCTGGCCATCCGCCGTCAGCGCATATTCGACCTTTACCGGCACTTCCGGATACACGGTGCGCGCGACCAGCTTCGCCTCCTCCAGCGCGCGCAGGTCGAGCGTCAGCATGCGCTGTGAAATATGCGGCACGTCGCGCCGCAGCTCGTTGAAACGTCTTGGCCCGTCGATCAGGTAGGACACCAGCAGCAAGCGCCAGCGCCCGCCCAGCAGGCGCATCGCTTCTTCGATCGAACATCCCGTTACGCTTTCCTTCATGGCCGCCGCTTTCGCATTCAAGTATAAAAAATGTACCTACACCACATTATAGTGCCTTCTTCCATTTTTATACCTGCTGCCTATAATGGCTCTCCAGGCAGGCTCGCCTGGAGCCGCCATTACCGGAGCCGTCATGAAGTTTTACCATATCCCTGCCAGCTGCTCGCTGGCGCCGCACATCATCCTCAACGAACTGAACCTCGATGTCACGCTGGTCAGTGTCGATTACCGCCGGCACGTGACCGGGGACGGCGCCAACTTTCATGAAGTCAATCCGCACGGCTACGTGCCGGCGCTGGAGCTCGATGACGGCCGCATCCTGCGCGAAGGCCCGGCCATCCTGCAGTACCTGGCCGACCTGCATCCGGACAGCGGCCTGGCGCCGGCCAACGGCACGTTCAAGCGCTACCGGCTGCAGGAGTGGCTCAATTTCCTTTCCACGGAAGTGCACAAGGGCTTCATTCCTCTGCTGTATGCGGTGCAGGCAGGCAAATATGTCGAGCTGGCGAAACCGAAACTGGAGCAGCGCTATGCGTGGATCGATCAACAGCTGGTCAGCCGGCCGTATCTGATGGGCGAGGCCTTCGGCGTGGCCGATGCCTACCTGTTCGCGCTGACGGGATGGGGACAGGCGCCTTGGCTGACGTCATATTACAAGGCCGATATCCATTTCGACCAGCTGGAGCATCTGCGCGACTGGTACCGGCGCGTGCGGACGCGGCCGGCAGTGCAGCGGGCGCTGCGCCAGGAAGGGCTGCTACAGGACCTGCTGCGGTAGCGCCGATATGTCGTCCATCGCCACGACCTTCCTGAGCACCCTCGCCAGCCGGCGCTCGTGGCGGCCGACAGCTTCCCAGTTCCAGTCTCCGGCCAGGCCGAACTCCGGGTAGTGGGATTGCCATTTTTCGGCGCGCTTCTGCGAATTGGCGCCCACATGCGATGCCGGTCCACGGCCATGAGGCAGCCGCAGATAGACGCGGATCACGCCCCACCCTTCGCAGACATGGCGACAAGTTAAGCCATTGCATTTGTCCGGGTCGAGCGCGATACGGCGCGGTGCGAAATGTCCGCCCATATCCGGATAATGCACGGCGAGCAAGACTTCGCTGGCACCCCCGGCGTCCAGCCTGGCCGCATACGCGCACAGCTGCGTGGCAGACTGAAACTGCAGCGCCGGCTGCTGCGGCGCCGAATACGCTTCGGCAACGCGCGCGCCAGGCTTTGAAAAGATGGCTTCGGCCATCGAAGTGATTTCTGCGATTGACATTGCCACTGCGCCTGCCTTTCATGGTCCTGATCGAAAAGAACCATCGTAGCATGTAGCAGATCAGCGCTGATGCCTGCTGAAAAACTCCCAGATCGCCTCGTTCGCATCGAACGCCGTGGTCGTCTTGCCGATCGGCAGGCCGATATTGAAGGCGTCGGCGCCGGGCCAGGTATGGCCGCCCTCGCCGACCGTGATCAAGGCCACGCTTTGCTTTCCATTACCCAGTTCCTGGCGGCTGGCCTGCGTGGCATCGCCTGTCACGGCCGGCAGCAGCCGCGCAGGCGGCAGAGCGGCCGTGATGCCGTTGACATCGGCCCAGTAGCGCAGGGTTGCTGCGGCGGACAGATAACCGGTGGCCTTTCCTTCATACTGCACCACCTGGTCCGCCGTGCCGTGTATCAGCAGCACGCCGGCCTTGCCCTGATGCTGGTGGTGCGCAATCACCGGCTCCGGCATCGGCGCGCCCACTGACGCCACGGCGGCAAACTGCTGCGGCATTTCGGCCGCCAGGCGCAGGGCAAAGAAGCCGCCGCGCGACAGTCCCGTGGCGTACACGCGCCGCTCGTCGATGCGGTAGTCCTGTCTGAGCTTGTCCAGCATCGCCTGCGTAAAGCCGACATCGTCGGTGCCGGTGAGATAGTCCATGCCGAAACCCACATTCCAGTCCTGCTTGATGCCTTGCGGGTAGACCACGATAAAGCGGTGCGCATCGGCCGTCCTGTTCATCTGCGTGTACAGCATCTGCTCGGCCATGGTCATGCCGCCGCCGTGAAAATTGAAGACAACGGGAAATGCCTGCTGCGGCTGGCTGTCGTAGGCCGGTGGCGTATAGACGATATAGCGGCGCTTGGCGTCCTTGTGCTGCAAGGTCTGCACCTGGGCCACGGCGGGGATACAGGCCGCGGCCAACAGCAGCAGGCTCAAACTATATTTCATGGCGTTCTCTCGTGGTGATGGAGAACGCAGCATAGGCAGCGGCAGGTGAAATCGCGGTGAAATCGGCAGGCTTTATGCCGTGAGCGCAGGAATGATATCGACCCGGTAGTCAAGCAGGCCTGGGTAAAAGCGGATATCCCAACCCATTACCTGGGCCAGCCGCAGCAGCAGATGCTGCCCATGCGAAAAACCTTGCACCCGCATGGCCTGTCCGCCCGGCACGGTATTGTGGAGGGACAGGCAGCCCTGCTCAAAGGAAAGGCGCAGCTGGCACGCCGGGCCGCCATGGAACAGCGCGTTGGCCAGGCAATTATTGAGCAGCAACAGCACCAGTTGCCGGTTGCCGCGCACCGCCAGGCGCCCGGGCAAGTCCAGCGTCAGCAGGCTGGCGTCCCACGCATGCTGCTCCAGCAGGCGCAGCAGACATTGTTCAATGCAAGCGCGCAATTCGACCGCCTCGGATGCGACCTGCCCGGCGCGCGCCATGGCAAACAGCAGTTCGACGGTGTTGCTCATCTCAGCCACGCCGTCCTGCAGCTGCGACTGCTCCTGCGGCTGCAAGGGACGCGCACCGGCCAGCGCCAGCGTATTGCGCATCACGGTGAGCGGCGTGCGCAGTTCATGGCTGACGTCGCGGGCGAACGCCTGCTCGCGCTGCAGCGCCGCCTGTAGCTGGCCGAAGGTCGTCTCCAGGCGCTGCGCCAGGAAGCCGATCTCGTCGGGCCGCTCGCGCGCGCTGAAGCGTGGCGTGCTGTCGGGCGTCAGCGCGCGCGCCTCGTGCGCCAGCCGCTGCAGGGGCGACACCAGGCGCCGCGCCAGCAGCCAGGCCAGCAGCAGCGCCAGGCCGACCAGCGCCAGCGCCACACCGATCAAGACGCCGCCCACTTCCCGCACCAGGCGCGACACCACCAGCAGCGGCGCCACGTCGGCCAGCAGATACCAGCGCCCAAGCTTGCCGCCGTCGTCAACCGCCAAAGCCATCACGTGATAATGCTGGCCCGTACCGGTAAATACTTCGGCGCGCGGGGCCGACGGTGTCAATTGCCGGCGTACCACCGCCGGCAAAGCCGCATGCTCGCGGTACACCGTGATCAGGTCGCTGCCGGCCGCCGCCGCGCGGTCATGCTGGCGCAAACGCGTGGTGATGGCGGCCGCTTCGCGTTCCAGCAAACGCTGCACCAGCATGTCTTCGGTCACGTACGAAATGACCACGGCCAGGCCCGTATAGGACAGGCACAGCAGCACGGTAAAGCCGGCCAGCGCCACGAACAGGCCGCGCCGTATGGTGCTGGCCATCGCTAGCCTTTCTCGTCCGCCAGCGCCAGCCGATAGCCCAGCTGCGGTATCGTCACCAGCAGGCCGGCGCCGCCAGCCGCTTCCAGCTGCTTGCGCAGCGCATAGATATGCGACTTGAGCGCATCGCTTTCCGGCGGTTCGCTGCCCCACAGGTGCGCGCTCAGGGCGGCGCGCGCAACGGCATGCGGGTGTTCGCGGCACAGCAGCATCAAAATTTTGAAGCCGCTCTGGGTCAGCGACAGCGCGACATCGCGGTAGTGCGCCCGGCTTTCGCGCGCCAGCAGCATGAACGGCCCCACGCGCAGTTCCTGGTGCACATGCAACTGGCTGCGGCGCGCCAGCGCCTCGCAGCGCAGGGCCAGCTCGCGCAGGTCGAACGGCTTGGTCAGGTAATCGTCGGCGCCGTCATGAAAGCCGCGCGCCTTGTCTTCATAGGCGTCGCGCGCGGTCAGCATCAGAATCGGCACATTGCTGGGCGCGCCCGCCTTGATGGCGCGGCACACCTGCAGGCCGTCGATATCGGGCAGGTTCAGGTCCAGCAGCACCACGTCATAGACATGGCTGGTGGCCAGCCGCACCCCCAGCGCGCCGGTGCCGGCATGGTCCAGTTGCCAGCCCAGGCCGTCGACGAACGTGGCGATCTGGCGCGCGATGCCGGCATGGTCTTCGATCAGCAGGACAGTGAGCACTGCCGCGCTCATGGCACTGCGGCGATACGCGCATAGATCCAGAAATTGCCGGGCATTCCCCGGACCAGCCGGTAATGGCGCAGATAGCCTTCGCGCGCAAAACCGCAGCGCTCGAGCAGCCTGATCGAGCCGGCATTGGTTTCGAGCACGGTTGCCTGCAGGCGCAGCAAGCCCAGCTGTTCGATACTCCAGTGCGCCACCGCCGTGACGATGGCGCAGCCCACGCCCTGCTTCCAGACGGCGGGCGAAAGGTCGTAAGCGATTTCCGCCGTGCGATGCACGGGTGACACCGTATGCAAGCCGATCGTGCCGACCAGTTGGCCGCCGTCGCGCAGCACCACCGCCAGCCGCAGCGGCGAGGCCGGGTCGGCCGATTCATAGGCGTCGAAGTCCGCCAGCAGGTCGTCGAGACAATCCAGGTTCCAGCTGGTGTGGCGCACCACCGCAGGGTCGCGCAGATAGCCATACCAGGCGGGCGCATCGGCGCGCAACAACGGGCGCAGGCTGACCAGCGGATGATCGAGGCGAGGCAGACTGGCTGGCATCATGGCCGCGGAGTGCCGTCGCCGTGCAGCCTGGCTTGCCACGCGCGCCGCAGCAAGCCATACAGCGCCGAATCGCTGACCTGGCCGCCGACGATCCAGCGCTCGGCCAGGTAGCCTTCCTGCTTGAAGCCCAGGCGCAGCAAGGCATTGGCCGAGCCGGCGTTCTGGGGGTCGATATCGGCTTCCAGGCGGTTCAGGTCGCGCTCGACAAACGCGTACTCCAGCAGCGCCGTCAACGCTTCATGCATATAGCCCTGGCCCCAGTACGGGCGGCCCAGCGCATAACCGATCTCGGCGCGGCGGTTCTGCCGGTGCACGGCAAACAGGGTGCAGCTGCCCAGGTATTCCCCCGTTGCTTGCAACGTAATGGCAAAACGGAAGAACTCCTCCTTGCCAAACGCTTCGGCGTCATCGGCGATCTGCTGCACGGCGCGGGCCGGGTCCTGCCAGGGCGGCTCGCTGAAGTAACGCATTACTTCCGGATCGGAATGCATGGCGAACAGGGCATCGGCATCGGATGCTTGCGGCGGACGCAGGATCAGGCGCCCGGTGGCGAGGGTTTTGGTATAAGCCATGCGATTCCAGTGGACTGGGGAAATGGACGAATCTTATTATTTCATGCAACTATAATGGTGTGGCAATTTTTTCATCCGAATTTTCCATCTTTTCCCATCCCACAACCGACCCGTACATTCATGCACAGAATCCAGCTTACCCTGCCGCTGTCCTTCGTCGCGCTGGCAATCTGGATGGGCCTGACCCTCAGTGGCCGCTGGCTGCAGCCCGGCAGCCTGCCCGCCACGCTGGCAGCCTCGGTCGCGGACGGCATCGGGCTGCCGTGGGTGCTGGCGGCCCTGTTCGCGCTGGCGCTGCTGCTGGCCTCCAGCCGGCGCCGCGCAGCCGGCCTGGGCATGCCGGCGCCGGCACGGACCGTCTGGCTGGCCTGGCCGCCCCTGCTGTATGCGCTGCTGATGCTGCTGCTGGCCTGGGCCGGCGGCTGGCCGCAGCCGACGATACTGCTGGTGGTAGCGTGCAACACGGCGCTGGTGGCAATCTCGGAAGAACTGATGTTCCGCGCGATTTTGCTGCAAGGCATGATGGAGCGATTGGCAATCTGGCCGGCCGTGCTGATCTCGTCGCTGCTGTTCGGCATGGCGCACACCGTCAATGGCTTGAGCACGGGCGACTTCAGCGGCGCCCTGTGGCAGGCGGCAGCGGCCGCCATGCAGGGTATCGGCTATGCGGCCATTCGCCTGCGCACCCGGTCGGCATGGCCGATGGTCCTGGTACACGGCCTGTGGGATTTCGCGCTGGTGACAGCGATGCTGTCGACACCGTCCCAGGGCGAGGTATCGGTGCTGCCTTATGCTGCCTTGCTGGCGGTATTGCCGCTGTGCCTGTATGGCGCCTGGCTGCTGCGGCCGAGCCAGCGCGCGGCCTTATCGTGTTCGGCGACTGTAGTTTAAAATATATTGACAGCAATTTAACGTCTTGCGCCCTGCCCCGACCACAAGGAGAAGTCCATGCAAAAAATCGCCACCGTGATGATCTGCGCTTGTTTACTGTCTGGCAGCGCCTGGGCGTTCGATCCTGTCAGACACGAAAAAGTCGCGCTGGCGCAAGGCGCGCCGATGCAGAAACTCAGCGGCAAGATCAAGGGCTACGCGACGGTCGAATACAGCGTCACGGCGCCGGTCGGCGGCAAGCTCGCCATCAGGCTCAACAGCGCCAACACCTCCGCCTATTTCAATCTCAGCCTGGATGGCGCCGATGAAGCGCTGTTTGTCGGCTCGCGCGACGGCAACCGCTACCAGGGCGACATTGCCGCGCCGGGCCGCTACAAGGTACAGGTCTACCTGATGCGCAACGCGGCCCGTAAAAACCAGACGGCCAGCTATGTGCTGGAAATCGGCGCCACTGGCACCTGACGATGCGCGCGCTGCTCAATGTCGTGCTGCTGGCGCTGACGCTGCTGGGCAGTGTCCATGCGCGGGCCCAAAGCACGGCAACTGCGACGGCGGCCACGCCGATCGCGGTGCAGGATATCCTGCCACGTGCCGATCAGGAGCAACAGCGGCTCGAATCGGCCAAGGCCCTGCTGGCCGCGCCCGCGCCCGATGCGCGCCTGCGCGCCATGCTCGATGCCGTCGCCGTTCCGGTGCAGGCCAAGCTGCGCGCCACGCCGGGGGTAGCCTTGCGCGACCTGCCGATCATGCGGCTCGAAAGCCTGGCACGCCACTGGCAGTTCGACGCGCGCCGGCTCGATCAGTGGGAAGTCGCGGCGCGGCGCGCCTTCGCGCCGTATGCCGACAGCGCGATGCAGCTGGCGCAGCGGCGCGCCGCCTGGTCGGCCACGCGCGCCGCCGGCCTGCTCGACGGCTTGCCGCCGGCGCTGACCGAGCGGGTCGACACCATGCTGGCGCAGATCGACGCCACCGAAGCGGCGCTGTCGGTGGTGCTGGCGCGCCAGTTCGAGCTGACCCGGCGCAGCAGCGAACTGAAGGCGCAGATCCAGACGGGCCGCAACAGCGTTGCCGCCGCCATCGACGATATCGACCAGCGCCTGCTGCGCGTCGATATCGCGCCTCTGTGGCAGGGCATCGGCGCTGGCGCCACTTCGCAGGCAACGATGGCCACCATGCAGCGCGGCATCGAGATCGAACGCCAGTTCGCCGTCGACTATCATGCGGCGGCCACCGGCAACCAGCAAGCGGTGCGCGCGGTGCAGTTCCTGTTGCTGCCATTGATGATCTGGCTGGTACTGCGCAGCCAGCACGCCCGTGATCCCCACAACACCAGTGGCGCGGCGCGCGCCCTGCGCCGGCCCTTCTCGGCTTGGCTGCTGCTGTCGATGCTGGCGGTGGTGGCGCTGCAGCCGGACGCGCCGCTGCTGGTCGAAGAATTTGCCCTGCTGATTGCCCTGGTGCCCGTGCTGCGCCTGCTGCCGGGCGACGCCACGCGCTCGCTCGGCATCTGGCCGACCGTGGCCATTGCGCTGTATCTGCTCGACCGGCTGGGCCTGGCGGCGGTGGCCGACATCAGCCTGTACCGCCTGTTCCTGCTGGCGCTCAATGCGCTCGCCCTCGGCCTGACCGTGCGCCTGCTGCGCCACCCTGGTCCGCCGCCCGGCGACGCGCGCGCGCAGCGGCTGCAATCGCTGGTACGCCCGATCGGCTGGGCGGTGCTGCTGATGCTGGTGGTGGCCGCCCTGTGCAATATAGCCGGCAATGTGTCCATGGCCGAGACGCTGACCAGCGGCGTGATCGACAGCGGCTACATGGCGCTGCTGCTGTATGCCAGCGTGGCCGTGTGCCATGGCCTGTTGCACGCCGTGCTGAGCCAGCCGGAAATCGCCCGCCATGGTTTCGTGCAGCGCCACGGTCCGCTGCTGGAAGCTGCCTGCACCCGCCTGATCGTCTTCGGCGCGGCGCTTGCCTGGCTGATCTACAGCCTGCACCGCCTGCGCGTGCTGCGTCCGCTGCAAAATGCCGGCGCCAGCGTCCTTGGCATCGGCCTCGAAGTGGGCGAAGTCGCATTCGACCTGGGCGATATCCTGGTGTTCGCCGTGTCCAGCTGGCTGGCATTCTGGGCCGCGCGCGTGGTGCGCCGCGTGCTGCGCGAAGAACTGCCCGGCCACAGCCGGCTGCCGCGCGGCGTGGGCAACAGCATCGCTTCCCTGAGTTACTACGGCGTGCTGCTGGCGGGCCTGCTGATCGCGCTGTCGGCGGCCGGCTTCAAGGTCAGCCAGCTGGCGCTGGTGTTCGGCGCGCTGGGCGTGGGCATCGGCTTTGGCCTGCAAAACGTGGTCAACAATTTCGTCTCGGGCCTGGTGCTGATGTTCGAACGGCCGATCCAGCCGGGCGACGTCGTCGATGCCGCAGGAACTTCCGGCACCGTGCGCGAGATCAGCCTGCGCGCCACCACCATCCGCACCTTCGACGGCGCCGACACGGTGGTGCCGAACGGCGTGCTGCTGGCCAGCAATCTCACCAACTGGACCATGTTCGACCGCCAGCGCCGCTTCGAGATCACGGTCGGCGTCGCCTACGGCTCGGACCCGGCGCGCGTTCTCGGCGTGCTGGCACAGGCGGCCTGCGATACCCCTGGCGTCGCGCAGCAGCCGGCGCCGGTGATACTGTTGACAGGCTATGGCGACAGCGCGCTCAACTTCGTGGTCAAGGCCTGGACCACCGATATCGGCAGCTGGATGGCGGTGCGTGGCGAGCTGCTGAGCCGCACGCTGGCAGCGCTGCAGGCGGCGAATATCGAGATCCCCTATCAGCGGATCGATATCAATCTGCGCCCCACAGAGGCTCAATAGGACCGGGCAAGCCCGGCTGCCCTGAGGCTACGGGCCGCTTCATGGCCCGTCGCCACTGAGCACGGTCAGCGGCGTGCCCGCCCCGCCTTGCGACAGCGGCGCGGCGGTCACCAGCAAGGTAGTGCCAGGCAGCAAAATGGGCGCCACGCTGTCGTAGAACGGCGCCGGAATCTGCACCCGCTGGCGCACGGCGGCGTCGAGCGGCCGGCCCGCTTCGCCGGCATGGCCGGCCACGCCCACATACAGCCAGGCGCCGTCCTTGCCCAAGGTCAGCACATGGGTGCCGTCGTTGTCGCCAGGCAGCACAGCGCGCGAACGGCCGATCTGCACGCCGTTGCGCAATACCACCACCGCCTGGTCGCTGCGCGACATGACGATGGTGACCGGGCCGGACCTGGCGCGCTCGGGCGCCCAGAATTCGCCGTCCTGCGCGCCATCGTTGACCGCGCTCACGGTGTTCGGCGCCAGCACCTCGCCACCAGCGCTCGCCATCTGATGCGTGGCGCCGTCGCTGACGACCACCGTGGTGCCCTGCCGCGTGGTGCCGAACAGTTCGCGCGCAAACGCATACGGCAGATGCACGCAGCCATGGCTTTCCGGATAGCCGGGCAAGCCGCCCGCGTGCAGCGCAACGCCATCCCATGTCAGGCGCTGCTGATACGGCATGGAGGCGTTGTTGTACGCGTTCGAGTGATGCACCACATTCTTTTCCAGGATGGTAAACACGCCGGTCGGCGTTTCATGGCCCGGCTTGCCGCTCGACACAGTGGACACGCCGATGCGCACGCCGTTGCGATAGATGGTCGCCAGCTGGCGCGACAGGTCGACATACACCAGCACCGGACCGGCCGGCGCGATAGCCGGCGCCCATACCCACTGGCCCGGTTTCAACAGTTGCGCGCGCTTTGCCAGCTCCACCGGCGAGGACACCTTCGCTCCCTGCGCGGCCGCCGCACCGGCAATCAGGCAAGCTGCAACGAGGATCAATATTCTGGCAGAAAGAGAGTACGCCATCAGAAACGCCGGTGCCCTTCGTCGGCATCGCAGCGGCCGTTGAACTTGATCAGGCCGTCAATCGTGATGGCGCCGTTCATGCGGTTGATCGACAGGCGCGGCTGGTTCATTCCATTGAGGCGAAACTTGCCGCGGATTTCATTGTGGCCGACGATCAATTCGTCGATTGGCCACCAGCCATCCTGATTGCTGCCGTGCAGCGGCGGAATCAGCCTCTTGGGCAGCTGGATATCGCCACGGTCGCCGTGGATCGAGATGGTCAGGGTCGCCTGGAAGTCGGACTTGCCCAGCTCCATGCTCTGTTTCGGCACGTATTTGTGCTGTTGCGCATCCCATTCGTAGCCGGAACGGTATTCGGTGGTGGGCTTTTCGGCGCCGCCGTAACAAATCAGCTGAATGTCAGTACCTCTTTCATCGCGTCCGTCGTCGCGATAGCGGTCCTGAGCGTGGGCTGCGCCTGAAGCAAGCAGCGCCAAGGTCAACAGCATGCGGCATACTTTCATGATCGATCTCCCTGGCAAAATTTTAGCGAACCGGCCTTATTATTTCATGCAACTATAATGATGTGACAAGATTTTCATTCGACTTTTCAGGATCAAGGCATGTCTTTTTTTTCACGTGATTATGAGGTGTTCCTGCTGCTGGCAGCGCCCGGTTCGCCCGGCCTGTGGCAGGCGGAACAATGGACGCCATTTGCCGCCGCCATCGGCGCCGTGGTAGCCCAGGCGCGCACCGGCAGGACGGGCGTGCGCACGCATCAGTACAACCCGCAAGGCAAGCTGATTCCGTTTGGCCGCATGGGCTGGGATGCGAAATCGCATGCCAGGTGGACGCACACGCCCGACACCGTCGGCGCGCGCTTCATGAGCCTGGAAGCATGGGCGCCGAGCTGGACGGTATGCGAAAAGGAGGACCTGGCGCCCGACCTGTTTATCAGCCTGTTCAATGAAGAGCGTCTGACGGCGGCTGGCAAGCCCCTGCTGTTCGGACAGCGGCTGGTCTGCGCGGTTGCCACCGAACTGGGCGAAGAGGCCTGCGCCACGGTGAAACAGGCTTTGGCACAACTGGCGGCGCAGCAGCAGGCCCCCGTGTTTGCGCACGCCCGCCGGCCGTGGGGCAAGGCGATGCTGGGCGGCTTCGGCAGCGCCATCCAGGACCTGGCGCTGACCGATCTGTTCAAGCCGGGCAATCCGCATGAACGCGCGCTCGACGCCGCGACCTTCCGGGGACGCTGGAACTTCATCGAGGCCGGTCCCGCATCGGCCTGATTATTTCAGCCGGCGCCCCTGCTGCTCCAGCAGCATGCGCGCCGGTTCAAGCTGCTCATTTGTCACCAGGAAAAAAGCCTGCAGCTCGTCGAACGGCGACACCGCCACCAGCGTCCAGCCATGCGGCATCAGCTGCTGGCGGAACCAGCCCAGCACGCCGCTGGCAAAGTCGGCGCTGGCATACACCTCGCGCTGCTGCCGGGCAGTCGGCGCAGTGATGGCGATATCGAGCCGGTGCGCCGCGATGGCCTGCCGCAGTTCGCCGGTGCCGATCTCAGGCCACTCTTTCCACTCCCACTCGCCGGCTGGCAACAGCATTGCGTCCAGTGCTGCCAGTTCATCCGCCGACAGCGCGCGCCTGTTCCGGAACTGGCGGATCTGCCGCACCAGCCGCGCCAGCCGCTCTGCCAGGTCGTCTTGCGCATCGCTATCGAACTCGGCAACGCCATCCTCGTTCTCGACCACCACCTCGAATTGCAGCGGCGAACTGCCCGCCACCGGCGTCAGCTGGTAGCTGGTGTAGTCGGTAAAATCGGTCGAGATCGTCAGCACGCCGTCTTCCCACTCGTGCACGGTTTCGTCGTCTTCATCGTAAAAGGTGGTGCAGGCCTGGTCCGGTTCGGCCAGGCTGATCAGGAAGGCGGCGTGCCCGGCAAATGCTGGTTCTGACATGGGGTCTCCGATGGACAGTAGCTGATGGGGAGCGTTTGTGCGCCGGTGTCATCATAGCCAGGTAATTGACAAGGCGACGCCCGCATGGCAAGGTAGGGCCATGTCGTCACCGCGCCCAACTCCACCGTCCATTATTATCGCCATGCAGACCATGGTGGATTAGCGCAGTCATCACATTGCCAAAGCCGCCTGAGGGGCGGCTTTTTTGCAAGGCGCCTCGCGGGTTTTCTTCTACTCACAGCGAGCAACCATGCACCCTACTTCGAACAACACTCACGCAGCTTCTCCGACCCTGCACCTGGTATGCGGCAAGATCGCATCGGGAAAATCCACGCTCACCCAGCGCCTGGCAGCGCAACCGTGCACCGTGCGCATCAGCGAAGACGATTGGCTGGCCCGGCTCTACCCTGGCCAGATCAGCAGCGTGGACGACTACCTGGTCCATGCGGCGCGGCTGCGCCTGGTGGTCGCGCCCTTGTGCCGGCAACTGCTGGGCGCGGGCGTGTCCGTGGTGCTCGACTTTCCCGCCAATACCCCGGCGAGCCGGGGCTGGCTGCGCGAACTGGCCGAGCAGGCAGGCACGCCCCACATCCTGCACTTGCTCGACGTCAGCGATGCCGAGTGCAAGGCGCGCCTGCGCCGGCGCAATGAGGATGGGCAGCATCCGTTCCAGACCAGCGAGGCGCAATTTGACGCCATCACGCGCCATTTCGTGGCGCCCGATGCGGCCGAAGGGTTTCATGTGGTACGCGTGACAACCTAGAAGGTTCCCGGCAACAAAATCTTCTGGTCCACGTGCTGCACATCGCGCAGGCCGCAGAAGGCCATGGTCAGGTCCAGCTCGTTGCGTATGATATCGAGGCATTTGGTCACGCCCGGGCGGCCCATGGCGCCCAGGCCGTACAGGAACGGCCGGCCGATATACACGCCCCTGGCGCCCAGCGCCACGGCCTTGAGTACATCCTGGCCCGAGCGGATGCCGCCGTCCATATGCACCTCGATTTGCGCACCGACCGCGTCGACGATGGCCGGCAGCGCTTCGATCGACGATTGCGCGCCGTCGAGCTGGCGCCCGCCATGGTTCGACACGATCAGCGCGTCGGCGCCGCTGGCCACGGCCAGGCGCGCGTCTTCCGCATCCATGATGCCCTTGATGATCAGCTTGCCACCCCAGCGCTGCCTGATCCACTCCACATCCTTCCACGACAGGCTGAGGTCGAACTGCTGCTGGGTCCAGGCCGACAGCGACGACATGTCCGATACCGAGGTGGCGTGGCCGACGATATTGCCGAAGCCGCGCCGTCTGGTCCGCAGCATGCCGGCTACCCAGCGCGGCCTGGTGGCCATGTTGATGATGTTCGGTATCGTCAGTTTGGGCGGCGCCGACAGGCCATTGCGCAAGTCCTTGTGGCGCTGGCCCAGCACCTGCAAGTCGAGCGTCAAGACCAGCGCGCTGCACCTGGCGACCCTGGCGCGGTCGATCAGGCGGTTGATGAATTCGCGGTCCTTCATCACATACAGCTGGAACCAGAACGGCTTTGTGGTGTTGGCGGCCACGTCCTCGATCGAGCAGATGCTCATGGTTGACAGAGTAAACGGCACGCCGAACTGCTCGGCCGCCTGGGCTGCGAGGATCTCGCCATCGGCATGCTGCATGCCCGTCAGGCCAGTCGGCGCCAGGGCCACCGGCATGCTGACGTGCTGGCCCACCATGGTCGAGGCCAGGCTGCGGTTTTCCAGGTTCACGGCGACGCGCTGGCGCAACTTGATCCTGGCAAAATCGCTGCTGTTGGCGCGGTAGGTCGATTCGGTCCAGGAGCCGGAATCGGCATAATCGTAAAACATGCGCGGCACGCGTCGTTGCGCCAGGATGCGCAGGTCTTCGATGCTGGTAATGATGCTCATGCATTTCCCCGTTCGATGGCAAGTCGAAGCATGATGGTGCATTTGACGATAATTGTCTATCTGTCAGGCAGATGCCTGACAGTATCGCATCGACAGCGTGATCACCAGTTGCGCACGCCGAGGATTTTCTCGCCCAGCTCGCTCAACTGCGCCTGCGGGTAGCGCAGCTTTTCCTGCTCCAGCGGATCGCCGGGAAATGCATATCCCTGCGGCGCACTGCGCTCGCGCCAGCTCTGCACGCGCCAGTCGCGCAAGCTGTGGTTGTCTTCCTGGGCCGGCGTAAAGGAAATATATTGCGCCAGGCGCACCTGGTCGGTCGAAGTATTCGGGCGAATGCCATGCGCCAGCAGGCTGTTAAAGATCAGCAGCTCTCCCTTCTTCATGGCGATGAATTCCATCGGATACGGCACCGTTGCCAGGTCCGGCTGCCACGGATTGCGGTCTTTCGGCGCCTGTTCGCGCCACTCCAGCAGATGGTTGAACAGTTCCGGATAGCATTGGAAGCCGCCGCCTTCGGGCGTGGTGTCGGACAGGGCCAGCACGCCCTGCACATTGACCGGCAGCGGGTCGAGCGTGGTGTCGGCATCCCAGTGGATGAAGCCGCCGAACTTGCGCTTGCCGCTATTCGGCGTATTCAGGTTGGCGCGGTCGATGGTCACCCACAGGTCTTCGCGGTCCCAGATATCGACAAAGGCGTCATATACGCGCCGGGTCTGGCGGTTGTCCCACATGGTCTGGTTATGATACGCCTCGACCATGCCGGAACCGTTCAGTTCCTTCATCGCATGATCGCGCCGCTGCGCCTGGTTCCAGGTCGATGGATCGTTTTCATCCATGCCCTGGAATTGCCACAGAAAATCCGTGGTGCGCTTGACTTGTTCCGGGCTGACGGCGTCCTTGACGATCACATAGCCATAGGTCTGCCAGTGCAAAAAGTCGCTGTCGCACAAGACGCGCAGCGGCAGCTGCTTTTGAATGTCGCGCAACTGCGCCTGCTCGATATAGGCCACGGAAGGGTTGCCGGGGCGCTCGTCGCCATACTGGTATCGGTCTTGCATTGCTGTCTCCTGTTGTGATGTGGTGGAACAGATTGTGCGGCGTAGCAGACATGGCAACTATGCAGGCAGCAGCCAATACTGATACTATCGTGACCATTCAACTGAAGAAAACGTCGCAATGACACCCTTGTTCGAACAAGTCACGATTCCCGCTGGCCACTCCTGGGGATTGCTGTGGCGCGAGCTCGACACGATTCCCTTTATCTGGCACTACCATCCGCAGTTCGAGCTGACCCTGACGGTCAACGCGCGCGGCCAGCGCTATATCGGCGACCATCTGGGCAATTTCGAGCCCGGCGACCTGGTGCTGGTGGGACCGAACCTGCCGCATACCTGGTCTGCCAGCGAGCGCATCGATGCGGCGCAGCCGATGCTGGCGGTGGTGGTGTGGTTTTCGCTGGAGTGGATCACGCAGCTGGCCAGCGTGCTGCCGGAACTGCACGGCTTGCGGCAACTGGCCCTGCGCGCCGGACCGGCGCTGCAATTTACGCCGCAAGTCGCGGCGCGCAGCGCCGCCATGCTGCTGCAACTGCACGCGCTGCCGCAGCCGCAGCGCCTGCCGCTGCTGTTGAGCGTGCTGCTGGAACTGGCTGGCGACATGCAGGCGCGGCCGCTGGCCTCGAACGCCTTGCAGCTGATCGCGGCCGATGGCCAGCAGCAGCGCATGGCGAAGGTGCTCGATTACATGCACCTGCATTTTCGAGAAGAGATTGCCATGGAAGAACTGGCAGAGCGGGCGGCACTGTCGCTGGGCGCGTTTCACCGCTTTTTCAAGCGCCATGCGCTGTGCACGCCGAGCACCTATCTGGCGCGACTGCGGATCGGACGCGCCTGCCAGCAACTGATCCAGACCCGGCATGGCGTTGCGGCCATTGCGCAGGAAGCCGGCTACCGGAACCTGGCGCATTTCAACCGCCAGTTTCGCGCCGACAAGCAGATGACGCCGCGCGCGTTTCGCCAGCAATACAGATAAGCGGAAAAAAACGGCGCCAAAATAGAAAAAGGGGACCAGATTTTACAATCTGATCCCCGATATTCTGGTGCGGCTGGCAGGAATTGAACCCACGACCCCTTGGTTCGTAGCCAAG